>JAAAOH010000065.1 GCA_009908925.1 Spirochaetota bacterium
GGTCGTCGGTGGCGATGATGGCGTCGCCGACGCTGTGCAGGATGCCCGAGAACCAGCGTTCCTGACTCTGGAGCTTCTTATGAATGTTGCTCTTGTAGAGAGCGATGTCGATGGTCGTGTAGAGCTCGCGCTCCTTGAAGGGCTTGAGAACGTAGCCATAGGGTTCGGCCTCTTTGGCCCGGGCCAGCGTTTTCTCATCCGCGAAGGCGGTGAGAAAGATCACCGGGATGGCGAGCTCTTCCTTGATCTGCCGGGCGGCATCGATCCCGTCGATATCGCCGCCGAGCATGATATCCATGAGTATAATGTCGGGGAGAAGTGAGTGGGCTTTCTCCACCGCGTCCGTGCCGGTGGCGGAAAGCCCGACTACCTGGTAGCCGAACTTTTCAAGGCGTCGTTGAAGATCGAGAGAGATGATCTTTTCGTCCTCAACGACAAGTATACGTTCGTTCTGCATATATCCACCGGTTATCCGAGGCCGCGGGAGCGGCCTCTTACTAAGTCAGGATAACCGGTGGAGGAGTTTACGTCAACACTGAAATTAGAGTTTCAAGACCTTTTTCAGTTGTGCGGGTTCGTTTCGGAAGGACGAGCCCCGCCCTTCGAGGAAGTGATACTTCTCGAAGAGATGGAGTGATAGTTCCGAGAACAGGATCTCGTCTCCGGCCGGCTTGCCCCCGGGCGCGAGCCGCACCTGGCAGTTAACCTTCCGGAAAATGCCGTCCTCGAACGGTGAGGCGAGGAATCCTCGGGCCTCGCTGACACGCACGATCCAGGTATCGTCGACTGTTACCGGCTCCTCGAGGCCCTTGCGGCCTTCCTCCATGAGATAGCGCATACGTGCCGCCGCAGCCTCGAAGGTGATGCCCTGGTGGGCCATCTCCTGCTCGTCGGCGGCGATGATATCGACGAGTGGTCGCTCGTCCTCTCCGAGGAACCCATCCTGGGTAATCTCGCCCGGTTGCATGTTCGCCTGCGCCTTTGTGTACTCCGGAGACATCTTCATAGCTCGTCACCTCGCCCTTTACGCGAATTTGTCGAAATAGATCTTCTCTTCTTCCATGTCATTGGCGCGCATGACGTCCATACAGGCGTCAAGCATGCCCGGGCTGCCGCAGAGATAGCCTTCCTTCTGCTCCTCCACCGGGATTGTATTCTTGAGGTATCCGTCGAGCACGTCGGTGATGAGACCGGTAGCGCCCCGCCACTCTGCGCCTTCCTCGGGCTCGGAGAGCGCGGGAACGAAGTGGAAGCGCTCATACTTGTCGTTGAGCTCGTAGAGCCAGTCGAGGTAGAACATGTCCTTCGAGGTTCGTGCACCGAAGAAGTACCAGATGTCGCGCTCTTCCATAAGACCACGTTCCTCGCGGTCACGGAAAATGGACTTGAACGGTGCCATCCCGGAGCCGCCGGCGACGCAGATCATGGTGGCGTCGGTCTCGCGGACGTAGAAGTCTCCGAAGGGGCCGATGATCTTCACCTTCTCGCCCTCCTGCATGTTCTCGTGTACGTATGACGTAACGATACCGCCCGGTACGAGACGCACGAGGAACTCGAGATGCTTCTTGTCGCTCGGGTTCGAGGCCATGGAGTAGGCGCGGGCGGTGGGCTCCTTTATTTTGCCGTAGGGCGGCACCTGGATCTGCCCGTACTGCCCGGAGGAATAGCTCACCTCGTAGTCGTCGGTGAGGTCGATGTGTACTTCCTTGATGTCGTGGGTGACGTCCTTGAGCTCGGAGACGTAGCCCTCCATTTCCTGGATGTTAAAGAGGTACTCGGGAATCTCTATCTCCATGTCCTCTTTGACTTTCACCTGACAGGAGACGTGAACGTTGTCGTCGATCTGCTCCTGGCTGAGGTAGGGGAGCTCGGTGGGCATGTGCGGGCCGATGTCGGAGTTGACCTTGACCTTGCACTCGCCGCAGCTTCCTCGCCCGCCGCAGGCGGAGGGAACGAAGATGCCTTGCTCGGCAAGGGTGACAAGGAGGTTGCCGCCGCCCTTCACATCGAGCTCTTTCGATCCCTCGTTGACGTTTATAACGACGTCCCCGTAGTTGTTGACGATCTTGTCGGTCACGGATACCAGGAAGGCGAGGCCGGCGCTGATACCCGATATTGCCAGTGGTGCTACAAAATAGCTCACGATAACTCTCCTTTCGTCCTTACTGCACGTTCAGCATGCCGGAGAAGCCCATGAAGGCGATGGCCATGAATCCGATGGTGATCATGGTAATGCCGGCTCCCTGCAGGCCCGCCGGTACCGGCGCCTTTTCGGTCTTCTTGCGGATCGCCGAGAGGGCCATGATGGCGAGCCACCAGCCGAGCCCGGAACCGAGCCCGTAGACGACCGACTCGACGAACGTATACTCGCGAATGTGCATGAACAGCGAGACGCCCAGGATTGCGCAGTTCACCGTTATCAGGGGCAGGAAGATCCCGAGCGACATGTACAGGCTCTGCGACACGCGGTCGATTATCATTTCCAGCATCTGCACCACGCCGGCGATGACGACGATGAAGACAATGTAGCGCAGGTACACGAGACCCAGCGGCTCGAGCACCAGATTCAATACCAGCCAGTTCACCGCGGCGGTGACGGTGAGCACGACGACCACCGCCATGCCCAGTCCGTTGGAGGACTTCATGTCCTTTGAAATCGAGATGAATGAGCACATCCCCAGGAAGTTCGCCAGGAGGATATTGCTCGTAAAAATCGAAGCAAAAAACAGCGAGAATGGATTCAACGTAAAACTCATTTCGCAAGCTCTCCTTGTCGCATCATGATGGTCTTACCGATCCAGATGATGATTCCGAGCAGGAAGAAGGCGCTCGGCGGCATCACCATGATGATCCACGGCACGAAGCCCTCGGGCATGACCTGAAAACCGAACAGCGCGCCGAATCCGAGAAGCTCCCGGAAGAGCGCAACGGTCATGAGCACGCCCATATATCCGGCGGCGGAGGTCACGCCGTCCCACATCGACAGAAGGGGCCCGTTCGACTGGGCGAATGCCTCCGCGCGGCCCATGATGATGCAGTTGGTGATGATGAGGCCGACGTAGGGCCCGAGGTTCTCACTGATGGCCGGCAGGTAGGCCTTGAGCACCAGGTCCACGATGATGACGTAGAAGGCGATGATGAGGGTCTGCACCATCATCCGGACCTTCCGGGGCATGAAGCTCTTGAGAAGCGAAACCGTGAGGTTGGTCATGCCCATCGTGAAAATGACGCCCGCCGACATGATCACGGTGTTTGTGAGCAGGTTCGTGACGGCCAGGGCCGAACATATGCCGAGGACCTGCATGAAGATGGGGTTATTTGTCCAGAGGTTCCCCTTTACGATACCTCCGACGGTTTTTGCCGTTTGTGCTGCGTCACCCATCAGCTTCCTCCCAGAAGAGAATCGATTCGATCGATCTCGCTATTGACGATGCGTTCCATGGATTCGGTTGTTCGCGTTGCTCCGGTAATGCCGTCGACCTCGGAGTTCGCGGGATCCGTGTCGCCGTCACCGGCGGTGAACGCGATGCCTGCCTCGGCTATCTGCTCGCCCGCGAACTGCTCCTTGAACCATGCTTCGGTGATGCGTCCGCCGAGTCCCGGGGTCTCGTTATGATTGATGATCTCGAGCCCGACAGTTCTGGACACTTCCCCGTTGACGCCGAGCACGCCTTCTATGGTGCCCCACAGGCCGCTGCCCGCGAACTCCTTGGCGTAGACCGTCTCGCCGTCGACCGTGGCGCGGAATATCGTCGTGTCGTCGCGGTCGAGCTGCTCGACATCTTCGAAGCGGCTCAGTACTTCCTCGTCGGACAGAGACTCTATGCCGAGGGCCGAGAGGACGGCGCGTTTGCGCGCGACCTCCTGGTTGAGCTCGACCATTTCGCGGGTGGCCTCGTTCGTCAGCGAGAGCAGAAACACGAAGGCGAAGGCCACGATGAACATGAATACCATCGAGTAGATAGTGCTCTGCTTGTTCATGCCACTGCCTCCTTGGATGTGCCGTCGCTCTTGGACGCCGGCTTCGGCTTTGCCTTCTTCTTGGTCTTCTTCGGTACGAGCTCATCGATGAGGGATGCGAAGACGTTGGCTATGATGATGCCGAAGCTCGTACCCTCGGGAAAGCCGCTGAACACGCGAACGATCATCGAGACCGAGCCGATTATCGTGCCGTAGATGATCTGTGACATGTTCTTGTTCGGCGCGGAAACGGGGTCGGTCGACATGAACACCGACACGTAGAGGATACTTCCCGACATCAGCCCGATGTGCGGCGGCATACCCTGGGTGAGCCCCGTGAGGTCGAAAATGGCAAGCATCACCCCTGCGCTTACGACCGTCGACACGATGAGCCGCCACTGTGCGGTCTTGGTATAGATGAGATACACGGCCGCCGCAACGATGAGGATGGTCGAGCTCTCCCCGAGCGATCCCGGGCGGGTTCCGATGAGAAAGTCCAGCAGGCCCGGGGTAGCAATGTCGGGATTCCTGATTGCCGCAAGCGGTGTTGCCGCCGTCATTGCATCGATACCCGCCTGCCCGGCCATCCCGAACATTCCCGGAACCATCCATGCGTTTGCCAGCACGGTCGGAAAGGTGATGTAGATGAACAGGCGCCCGGTGATCGCCGGGTTGAAGATATTTCGCCCGAATCCACCATAGATCTCCTTGCCGATCGCAATGGCGAAGACAATGCCCACGGCAGCAATCCACAACGGTGTTGCCGGAGGTAGCGCCAGGAGGTAAATCCCCGCCGTCACCAGAGAGGCCTCACTGACCTTTTTCTTGCGGGTTCGTTCGAAGGCCCACTCGGTGAGGATCGCGAGCGGGAAAACGACCGCCGTCAGGGCAAGCACGCGCCACCCGTACAGGTAAATCGAAAACAGGTAGATCGGTATCAGCGAGTAAACCACCCGCCGCATGATCAACTGTTTCTGGAACAACTTTTGAGCCACGACGCCTCCTCGTTCCACACGATGAATCTTGACAGGATGAATCTGCACCTTTTAAATAGATACAGAATTATCCCTTTGTACCTTAGTATAACAATAAGCTTCTCGCCCGCATAGCCCATCGAGGACATTCAGAACGGTCTGCTGATCTCGGGGCGTCATTATACGCGCTAATGCATAGCGCGTCAAAACGTGCTATGGTGCACCCACAGCTCACATAATTCGAAAGGAGCGATAGGTGGCTACATCCTACGACTATGATCTTGTGGTAATCGGCTCCGGTCCGGGAGGCTACGTTTCGGCGATTCGGGCGACCCAGCTCGGCATGACGGCAGCCGTCATAGAGAAAGACAAGCCGGGTGGCGTATGCCTGAACATCGGCTGTATTCCCTCGAAGGCTCTCATTCATCAGGCGGAGATATACAGCCATGGATCCGATCTCGAAGCAATGGGCATAAGCCTCGATCGCAGCGGATTCGATTACTCGAAGGTTTTCAGGAAATCCCGCAACGCTGCCCAGCGCCTTTCCAGGGGCGTGCAGGCGTTGCTGAAGAAAAACAAGGTGGATCTCATCCAGGGCGCCGCGCGCCTCTCCGGCGAGCATGAGGTTACCGTCGACGGCAAGAAGAAGGTAAGCGGCACGTTCATCCTCGTTGCCACCGGCTCTCGTCCCAAGGTGGTGCCCGGATTCGAGTTCGACGAGGAAAAGGTGATCTCTTCGACCGGCGCACTCATGCTCGAGAAGCTGCCGGAGAAGCTGCTCGTGCTCGGCGCCGGCTACATCGGGATGGAGTTCGCGCACGTCATGAGCTCCTTCGGCGTGGAGGTAACGGTCGTCGAGATGCTCGATCAGATCCTTCCGAACTCGGACGCCGAGGCTGTAGCCGTTCTCCACCGTGAGTTCAAGCGTCGCGGCATCAAGATGCTCACCGGCATGAAGGCCTCCAACATGAAAAAGACAGAATCCGGCGTTTCGCTGACGGCCGAGGACAAAGACGGCGACACCGAGGAGCTCTCCGCGGATCTGTTGCTGGTCTCGGTCGGTCGCTCGCCCAACACCGGGGATCTCGGTCTCGAAGAGCTCGGAATAGAGCTAGAGAAGGGGTTCGTGAAAACGGGAGACTACTATCGCACCTCGGTTGAGAGCGTGTACGCCATCGGTGACATTACCGCGTCACCGCAACTCGCCCATGTAGCGATGAAAGAGGGCGAGATCGCCGTCGAGCACATGGCAGGGCACGCCGGTGAAAAGCTTCTGCCGCCCGAACACATCCCGGGCGCCATTTACACCGAGCCGCAGCTTGCAAGCTTCGGGCCCACTGAAGAGAAACTGAAAGCCGACGGCGTATCCTACGGCAAGGCTTCCTTTCCCTACCGCGGCGCGGGCAAGGCCGTCGCCATCGAGCAGCCAGAAGGGGTGGTGAAGATTCTCTTCGATAAGGAGACTCACGAGATGCTGGCTGCGCACGTGGCGGGTTCTCAGGCTACGGAGCTCATCCATGAGTTGTTGCTCGGTAAACGCAGTGAGCTCCTGCCGCATGATATCGCTACCATGGTTCACGCGCATCCGACGCTGTCCGAGGCGGTCATGGAGGCGGCGCGCGGTGTGGAGGGCTGGATCATCCACGCCTGACGGCGCAGCCGCGGCCTTTATTTGTGTCGTGGAATTTGGTAGGTTTGCCGCCACATGGGGTTCGTACATGGATAGCACCAGAGCGCAAAGCGGCTTCCTGTTCATTCTCACCGTCCTCGCCGTCGCAGGTGTTCTCCACGTCACCGGCTCGGTTTTCGTGCCGCTCGTCATTGCCGTGCTCCTGTCCTTCGTCTTTTCACCGATCATCTCGTTCTTCTCCAAACGCGGCGTGCCCCGGATCCTGTCGACGCTCCTCGTGCTGCTCATCTTTCTCGCCTTCAGTTTCCTCGTCGGGCTTGTGCTGTACTCCAGCGTCCAGTCGCTCGTTCGGGAGTTTCCGGCATACCAGCAGCGCATAAGCGCGGTTCTCCAGGATCTCATCATTTACTTCGATCTCCCCGAGGATATCCTGGACGAGATCCAGATCAACCGCCGTATCGGGCAGCTACTCGTTTCGGTCTCCGGGAATTTCATGAGTTTCGTAAGCGGCCTGATCCTTGTGATCGTCTTTCTGTTCTTCGTGTTGCGCGAGCAACCGTTCCTGCATCGAAAGCTCACCCATGCACTGCAGGACCAGGCCACCCGGAAGATCACCATCATGCTCGCCCACATTAACAGCCAGATCGGGCGCTACATCGGCGTGAAGCTTCTTGTGAGCTTTCTCACCGCCACCATCGTGTTCACCACCTTCTCGATCATCGGCGTGGACTTCCCCTTCATCTGGGGCGTGCTCACTTTCCTGTTCAATTTCATCCCGAGCATCGGCTCAATAGCCATCACGGTGCTCAGCGGTTCCTTCGCCGTGGTGCAGTTTCTTCCGGAGTGGAATCCCATTATCGCCGCGGTTCTGTCGATGGCGCTGACGCAGGTCATCATCGGAAACGTGCTCGATCCGCATCTTCTCGGTGAACGGCTCAACCTCAGCCCGGTGGTGATTCTGCTTTCTCTGCTGGTCTGGGGATGGATCTGGGGCGTGATCGGCATGTTCCTCGCGGTCCCCATCACCGCGGCCATCAAGATCACGCTGGAGAACGTACCGGGCGTACGGGCCATCGGCATCCTCATGGGCACCGGAACCTACAGACGCAGAAAGGGCGATCCGTTTCCGGAGGACGATGAGGCCCCGGACGATGAGACGCCGATCGAAACCTAATACACAGATAGAGTACACAGATAGAGGAGAATACGAACATGGAAAAGCGGCGCATCCTGACCGGGGATCGGCCCACGGGCCGGCTTCACCTCGGCCATTACGTGGGGTCCATCCAGAACCGTGTGCAATTGCAGAAGGAGTACGAGTGCTTCTTTCTCATAGCGGACCTTCATATGCTGACCACCAGGCCCGCCAAGGAAGACATCGAGGGAATCACCGAAAATGCCCGACAGATGGTCACCGACTACATAGCCTGCGGCATCGATCCCACGCAGTCGACGATCTATCTGCAGTCGGCCGTTCATGAAACCTATGAGCTCAACCTCATCTTCGAGATGCTCGTCACCGTCCCCCGTCTGCAGCGGCTGCCGTCGCTGAAGGAGATGAAGGACTCGGCGAATCTCGTGGAGATGCCCTTCGGGCTGCTCGGCTACCCCGTTCTGCAGGCCGCGGATATCCTCGTGCCGCGAGCCCATCTCGTACCGGTCGGAAAGGACAACGAGTCTCACGTGGAGCTCACACGGGAGATCGCGCGGCGGTTCAACAACTCCTACGGAGAGGTTTTCCCGGTACCCGACGTGAAAATCGGGGACGTGCCGACTCTCGTGGGGACCGACGGGCGCGCGAAAATGTCGAAATCCCTCGGAAACGCCATCCTGCTCTCCGACGACGAGAAGACCGTCGAGAAGAAGGTGATGAGCATGTACACCGACCCCAACCGGGTCAGCGCCGACGTGCCGGGAACCGTGGAGGGCAATCCCGTGTTCATCTACCACGACACGTTCAACCCGAATACCGCCGAAGTCGACGACCTCAAGGAACGCTACCGCGCGGGCAAAGTCGGCGACGTCGAAGTGAAGCGCAAGCTCGTCGCCGCCATCAACGCCTTCCTCGATCCGATCCGCGAGAAACGCGCCGAAATCGAGAGCAGGAAGGGCTATGTCGATGAGGTCATCTACGAGGGCACGCTCCACACCCGTGAGGTGGCGCGCGATACGCTCACGATGGC
>JAAAOH010000119.1 GCA_009908925.1 Spirochaetota bacterium
CCATCGCCCGGGTCCGTTGTCTCGCTGTCCCAGCCGAGGCTGACCTCCGCTCCCGGGATCGGCTCTCCCGACACCGCATCGTAGACGACGCCTGAAAAGGATCGGGGCGCCGGCGAGCCGGCGTCACCATCTCCGCCTCCGCCAGTACCGGCGGGCGGACTGCAGGCGGTGAGCATGCCGATCAGCGCCGGGACGAGGACCGTCGCAAGCAGCGCAAACGTGTGGCGGGAGAACATGGCAGACTACCCCCTTGTGCGCGCCGGAGCTATCCGATCGCGCGGCAGAATGGGGTGTAACCGCGTGTTGCTGTGCTATTCCTATCTATTATTCTATGAGGCCGGGACTCAACTGCAAGACTAAAACCGACGAATCCGAAGAAACCGGCTTTAGTACGCGTCGGTGCTCCGCCCGCCGGTGACGATGGCGATGCCGGCGCTCGTGCCGAGCCGGGTTGCGCCTGCCTCGATCATGGCGATTGCATCCTCGCGCGAACGTATTCCGCCGGCCGCCTTCACCTCGATCTTCGGGCTGACGGTGTTCCGCATGAGAGCTACGTCGTGCACGGTAGCTCCGCCCTTGGCAAAGCCCGTCGACGTCTTCACGAAATCGGCACCCGCGTCCTCGGCGATCTGGCAGGCGAGGACCTTCTCCTCGTCGGTGAGCAGGGCAGCCTCGATGATCACCTTGGTGACGCGCTGCGTGCCGGTCACCCGCGTCACCGAGAGGATGTCCCTGCGCACGAGGTCGAGATCTCGGCTCTTGAGCGCGCCGATGTTGATGACCATGTCGATCTCATCGGCGCCCTCTTCCACTGCATGTCGGGCCTCCGCCGCCTTGATGCGTGAGGCCATGGCGCCGAGCGGGAAGCCGACAACCACGGCCACATCAACGTCGGTGCCGCGCAACTGCCGGGCGCAGCGTTCGGTCCAGGTACCGTTGACGCAGACCGCGCGGAAGTTGTGCTCTTTCGCCTCCGCAACAAGCTTGTCGATCTGCGCGGAGGTGGACTCGGGCTTCAGCAGGGTATGGTCGACGTAGCGGTTGAGCTGCATTGTCGAGGGGGCCGCAGCGGCGGACTGCCCGCCCGCCGCGGGCGAGGCGGATTCGCTGTTTTTCAGCCGGCTTACGACTTCGCGTGTAATGGCCTCTACGAGGTCTTCGCGGTTCATGTGCTGTACCTTCCTCTCTCGGTTGCCATCATTTTGTTGATGCGCGGCCAGTGCCGGCCTCCCTCGAACTTCGTCTCGAGCCATAGGGCTGCGAGCTCGCACATCTCGTCGGCTTCGTGAAAGCGGGCGCCGAGGGTCAAAACGTTGGCATTGTTGTGTTGGCGGCTGTTCATGATGGTCTCACGGCTGTAGCAGAGCGCCGCCCGAATACCGCGGACCTTATTGCATACCATACTGGATCCGATGCCCGCCGCGTCAATCATAATGCCGCGGTCACAGTCCCCGGTCCGCACTGCGTTGGCTACACGCAGCGCGTAGTCGGGATAGTCGACCTTTTCCTCTGCATTGTAGGTTCCCACGTCGGTGACGCTGTAGCCCTTCTGCTCGAGGCAGGCGATGAGGGCGGTCTTCCGGGCGAATCCGCCGTGGTCGGCGCCGACCGCTACGCGGTGGACCGAATCGCCGGAGTTGTAGTTTTCGCGCTCGGCGCGATACGCGGCATCGGGAAGCTTCCCGAGCCCCGAGGTGCCGGGGAACGTGCCGAGATGTTCACCTGCCATGGCGGCCTCCACCTTCTTCCATATCTACGCTGTCAACGATGCCCACCACGACGGTGCGCATCGGGGCCTGCGGGACACCGAGGATCATCCGGGCGGAGTTCCCCTCATCGATGATGAGAACCGTATCGCCCGGCCCTGCCTGGGCCCGATCCAGGGCGATGAGGGGAGCACCGGTGAGCGTACCGTCGGGCCTGGCCGTGCGAAGCATGAGCAGCTTCTCACCCTCGAGAATGGGGTGTTTTACGGTTGCCGTAACGTCGCCTATCACCCGGGCCAGTATCATCCTGTGTACTCTTCCACGTTCACCGAATCGAGAATGGCCACCACCGTGGCATCACTGGGATTGAACCAGTCGGAAAGCACGAGAGCCGCCTCCCGGCCGCCCTCGAATGCAACAAGGTCTCCGTAGCCTGCCTGCGCACCATCGCAGGCCACCACCGGTGAGCCGAGTTTCTCCCGGTTCTCATCCACCGGTTGCACCAGAAGCAGCTTCACTCCCTCGAAGGAGGGGTCTTTCTGAGAAGCTACGACTGATCCGACCACCACACCGAGTTTCATCGCCGCCTACCTCACACGATCCTGAACGCGCCGACCAGGGTGCACCGGCGCAGGCGCGTGAACGTTCGCGCCCGGGTGAAGCCCTCGCCCGTCGGACTGGCAATGGTGAAGCTCGCATAACCGGCACCACCCTGTCCGAGCCCGTTGAAATTGGAACCGTTCTTCACGAAAAGAGAGCAGTTCATCGCACGCGCCATTTTCGAGAGCTTGTCGATGTTTCGCGAGTGCATGGACGCCGTATGGCGGAAACCGTGCTCGCACTTCACCGCAAAGTCGATAGCTTCGTCCACGCTCTTAACGCGCACGAGCGGCATCACCGGCATGAGCTGCTCGGTCCACACAAGCGGGTGCTCGGCGTTGACCTCGCAGAAGAGCATACGGGTGTCGGAGGGCACGTGCATGCCGACGGCCTCGGCGATGACCGCGGCGTTCTTGCCGACGTACTTCTTGTTGGGAGCGCCTTCCACACCCTCGCTCCCCGGCTTTGCGATGACGAGCTCGGTGATTGCCTGCGTCTGCTCAGGCGTGAGCTCGATAGCCTGATGCTTCTTCATCTCCGCCTTGAGCTCATCGGCGATGGAGGATACCGCGAGAATCACCTTCTCATCGGTGCAGATGATGTTGTTATCGAGGCTTCCGCCGAGGACGACATCACGCGCCGCCTTCTGGATATCCGCAGTCTCGTCGACCACAGCCGGCGGATTGCCCGGACCGGCGGCGATGACCTTCTTGGTCGTCTGCATCGCCGCGCGAACGACCCCGGGGCCGCCCGTTACCACGAGCATCGCGATTCCGTCGTGATGCATCATGTAGTCGGCCGACTCGATTGTCGGCTCCTTCACCGTGGCGATAACGTTCTCAGGGCCCCCGGCCTCCACGATGGCCTCGTTCAGGAGTGAGACCGTGAGCCGCGAGCACCCCGCTGCAGCGGGGTGCGCATTGAAGACGACCGTGTTCCCGCCGGAAATCATTCCGATGCTGTTCGAGATTATGGTTTCCGTCGGGTTGGTGCTCGGCGTGATCGCACCGATGACACCGTAGGGAGCCCGCTCGGTCAGCGTCAGACCGTCGTCGTCCGTGAAGGAAATCGGCTCGAGGTCCTCCACGCCGGGCGTCTTGTTGATGGCGAGGAGGTTCTTGATGACCTTGTCCTCGGCCCGTCCGAGACCCGTCTCCCGCGCTGCGAGTCCCGAAATCGACTCGACATGATCGGCGGCAACGCGTCTCATCGACGCAACCATCCTGCGGCGCGTCTCGAGCGAGGTCTCCGCGAGCTGCGCGAAGGCCGTGCGGGCTGCCGCAACCGCCTGGTCCATGGACAGAAACACACCACGCTCCAGGGGGGTCTGGCGTGTACCGACCGTCGGGGCGGCGGTGCCGGGTTGCTGACCGGCGTCGCCGGTACTGCCGGCCGCCGGGGTAGCGCTGCCCGCCGTCTCCGCGGTCGCGCTCGCCGTGCCGGCCGCGTCCCCTTCGTCGGTCATCGAGTCGAGAACGGCGCGGACGATCTGTTTGACCTCTCGCTCCTCTATCATCACCTACTCCCTGCTACCCTCGCGTCAGATGCGGGCCGAGGTCCACGTGGGGCCGCGGAATCACGATCTGCTTGCAGAGGGAACTCTTATCCTGAAGCAGCTGCGCCCCGGCCTCGAGGGAGGCCTCGACCTCCGAGAGCGGACCAACCAGCTTCACCGAAGACTTGCCGCCCATCTCATCGCCCCGGCGGATATGCACGACCGTCACGCCGGCTGCCTTCACCGAGACATCTGCCGCCTCGATCGCACCAAGCGTCGAGAAGGACTCGAGGATACCCACCGCGTCGAGCTCGTAGTCGACCTCGGCGCCGCCGAGTGCCGCCCACACGCTCTCGTGGAGCGTCGGGATGTAGAGCCAGTTCAGCACGCACTCGGGGCGGATCTGCGCCCCGTCGGTGAGGCTCGCCTCCACCGAGGCTTCATCACCGGTGAAGAGGACGACGTATTTGCCGGGGCATACGGTACGCACGTCGAGGAAGCGGATGGGAGCCTTTTTTGCCATGGTATCGAGCACCTGTGCACCGGCTGCAACGCTGTCGAGCTCGATGCCGCCGAGGACTCGCACACCCTCGTTGTGGTCAATCATTTGCGATACGTCACCTGAGATGCCTCGTCCACCATGTCCACGATTCCCACCACGACGGCATCGACGGCCTTCTTGTCGCTCGCCTGCGTCTGCCGCGCGGAGCTTCCCTGCGAGATGAGCACGATCTCGTCGAACCCCGCCCCCACCGTATCGAGCGCGACGAGCTGCTTTTTGCCGCTCGGACGCCCGCCGGTGTCACAGGGATCCACGATGAGATAGGTCGGCCGGTCGACCCCGTCGACGCTGAGTGTTGCAACGACGGTGCCGGTCACACGGGCAAGGTTCACGAGGCCTCCTACGCGTACTTCCGGTACACCGTCTCGCCGTCGAGCTCGACGTCGTCCACGATGGCGGTAATCGTCGCATCGCTCGGGCGATCTTTGGTGACATCGGTCAGACGCGAGCTGCTGCCGGAGACGACCAGTACGATCTCCCCGATGCCCGCGCCGACCGCGTCCATGGCCACCAGATAATCACCCGTGCCCTTCATGTCGCCGTAGCCGACCTTCTCCACAAGAAGGAACTTGATGCCCTCGATGCGGGGCTCCTTGCTCGTGGATACCACCGTCCCGGCGACTCGACCGAGCGTCATTCGCTCACTCCTATTTCTTGGAGCCGGCCGACTGTCTGCCGAGAGGCAGTGCCTCGTCCACATTCCCGTGCGGGCGCGGGATGATGTGCACCGATACGACGTCGCCGACACGCTCCGCGGCACGACCACCGGCATCGAGCGCGGCACGAACCGCCGCCACATCGCCGCGAATGATCGCGGTCACATATCCGCCACCGGTCCGCTCGTAGGAGACGAGCTCGACCTTTGCAGCCTTCACCATTGCGTCCGCGCCTTCCACCATTGCGGCGAAACCGCGGCACTCAATCATTCCCAGTGCGTTCTCAGACACCTCGGCCATGTAATCTACCCCTCGGTATTGAAATCTCGTGCGGCGCACATTAGCGGCGCCGCCGTGGTTCTATTCCTTCGAGCCCGTTGCGGACCGACCCTGCAGGTCGGCCAGGCGCGACTCGACGATATCCTTGCTTACGACGACTTCCGACTCTTCACCGGCGATGTACACACGCCCGAAGCGCCCGTAGCCGATGACGTTGATGATGTTCACGTGTGATGCTTTCTCGGCCTCGTTTGCCGCATAGTATGCGTAGCCGGCGGGCTCGAGTTCGAGCACGTAGAGCGTATCGCCGCGGAGCACCATGTTGCCGTAGCGCGTCTTGTTGATGAGCTGGGCGTGGTGATCACTGAGGCTCTTGATGAGCTGACTCGTGAGCACCCGCGGCTTCATGCGGTCGGCCTCGCTCGCCCCGATCTGGCTCAGGATCGCCTCCCCCGCCTCACGGGCGCTGCCCTGGCTGTCGGAGTGGACCTCGAGCATGCCGAAGAGCCGCTCGACGATCTGGATACCCGGCGTCACGTCGGTCGCCTTGAGGGCGACGTCGGTCAGCCTGTTTATCTCGATGCCCGGGGAGATCTCCACCACCGTACACGCCTGATCGGCAACCGGGAAATATCCCTTGGAGATCGTCGAAATGAAGGACGCCATCTGCGGCTGCAGTGAGTCCAGGATAACGTAAGTTCTCAGTTCGATTTGGTTTGGCATATGCTCGACCCTTTTTCCGATCTACTTTTCCGCTCGACTTCCGTGCTTGACAGATTTTTCTGTACGATTTTTCACAATTTGTGTTACCATTATTACGGCAATTTGACGAGCTGTCAAGGTGAGAGAAAATGATAGATAAAAAATCCCAGCGGCTGAACGAAATTCTCAACGTTCTCAAGCGCCGAAACGGCGCCAGCATTAAGGAACTGTCTCAGGAACTCGACGTCTCGCACATGACCATTCGCCGCGACCTCGGCATGCTCGAGGAACAGGGGCTGGTAACCCTCTTCCACGGCGGAGCGGTCTACAACCAGCGAGACAATGCCAGCGATGCCGATTCCGAGTACTCACTTGTCTCCGCCGAGAGCGAACACGTGAGTGAAAAACGCCGTATCGGTCGGGCCGCCGCGGATCTGATCGAGCCCGGCGATATCCTCATTATAGACACCGGCTCGACGACCGAAGCGATCGCCCGGGAGCTTCCCGTCGATACGCCGCTGACGATTCTCTGCTACAGCATGAATGTCCTGCAGGAGGTCACGCGTCACCCTCAGATCGACCTCATCTTTGCAGGGGGAAACTTCCACCCGAATACCCTCATGTTCGAGAGCCCCGAGGGCATCTCCCTCATCGAACGAAACCGCGCCGAAAAGGCCTTCGTTTCGGCAGCCGGCGTGAGCCTCAGACTCGGCGTGACCTGCCTCAACTCCTATGAGCGCGACACCAAGGTCGCCGCCATCCGCTCTTCTCTCTCCCGCATTCTCGTTGCCGACTCCTCGAAGTTCGGAAAGATCCAGCCCTCGTACTTTGCCGATATCGGTGACTTCGATGTGGTGGTCACCGATGAGGGCATACCCGAGGAATACGCGGATGAGTTTCGTGAGCGAGGGATCAGGCTGGTTATCGCGTAGAGGGGCGACGTCCAGAAACGAGCAAACTCAATTGAAAACGCCGTCTTCGATCTCGAAAACCACTCGAACTCGGAGCGGCATTGGCGCACGCGATGAACCGGGAATATACGAGGCATGGCCGACCGCGGCGCGCGCGGCCTGATCGAGCTCGGCATGTCCCGAGCTTTCGTCGAGCGTGATGTCGAGGACCGCTCCACCGCCTCCGACGAGGACCGTAAAGGCAACGGTTCCCTCGTGTCCCAGGCGGCGGGCCCGGAAGGGGTATTCCGGTTCGATCGGCGTAGCGAGGCGGGGTGGACGAGGGGCCCGGGTCTCGGGAGCGAACGGGTTTTCCGCGGACGCGGCGCTGTGTGCGGCAAGGTCGTTCGCCGGCTCCCCGGCGGGCCCCCGGTCATCGGAGGTCGAGTCACCGGCCGAGTCAGCTGAAGTATCACGACCGGCCGGCAGGTCGTTTGAAGCGTGGGCGTTAGTCGCGGATATCTCGGCGTCCGCACCCGCGTCAGGCGGCCGATCGGCGCGCTCAGGCGTACGCCGGGAAGCTTCGCCGGTCCCACGCCCCGCGCCGCCGGCAGTCCCAGCCCTTCCGCCAAGCCCGACACTGTCCGGAACGGCCGCGCCGTCCGGGCGACCCGGGCCGCCCGCATCGCCGGGGGGCCGGCGATCGGCCATCACCACCCGTATCGGTGCCACCCCGCCGCCCGCAGTGGCGCCCTCCCCTGCATTCGCGAGGACCATATCCCGCCCTGCGGGCAGAACCGCCACGTGGAGCGCGCCGAGGAGAACGGCATGCAGCAGAAGAGAGAAAATGATTGCCGCCGACAGGTCTCGCTTCACGTCATTCCGTCCGAATCAGGATCCGATCAGTATTCCCACCGTGCACCAATCTCATACGTGCGGCCGGGCATGGGGTACCAGCCGCCGTAGTAGACGCGCGTCGGGGTACGATCGTCCAAAAGATTCCGCGCGGCGAGGTAGGTCGAAAGTCCGAAATCTCCCGACCACTCGAGGCGTGCGCCCCATTCCGTACGGCCCGGAATCATATCCAGATCGTTTGCCTCGTCGCCTCCTTCATAGAACGATGAGGTGAAGCGCGCATCACTACCAACGCTGAACCCCAGGGGCAGCTCCGCGCGAACCTCGCCCGTCACGCTGTGAGCCGGCACGAGGGGCACGATATTCCCCTCGTGTTCGCCGGCGGCGAGCTCCGCGCGGACATAGTCATACCCCGCGCCCAGGGTCAGAACCGCATATCGATAGGAGGCGTCGAGCGTGGCCCCGTAACGGATGGTCTCCCCGGTATTGAGGTTGCGGAACTCCGCAGAGTCGAAGACGATCTCGTCCGCCATCCAGATCACGAAGGGTGCCGCCGAGGCGGTGATCATGTCGTTGTCGTAGGATGCGCCGAGTACCATGCTGTGACCGCGCTCGGGGTCGAGGTCGTCGTAGAAGGTATCCGAGCCGTAGCCCGAATACACCACCTGCTCATCGAGGGCGGGGTACCGGAAGGTGCGGCCGTAGCGGGCCGACAGCTTGATTGTTTCTGCCGGAAGGTAGGACAGCCCGGCGTCGGCGACGATTGGAACATGAACATCGCGTCCGTCGATCGCCCCGTCCTCTGAGTCACCTTCGAGGGCGGCGTACTCATAGCGCGCGCCGGCCTCAATAATGATTCGGTCCCGCACGGAGGCTTTTAGCCGTATCCAGGGAGCGTAGACGTTCCGAGTGAGCCCGGCCTCGAAGGTCGTCGTGTCCCGATCCTCGGTGGCGAAGCGCTCGATACTCAG
>JAAAOH010000338.1 GCA_009908925.1 Spirochaetota bacterium
GCTCAACGTACTTCCCATCATCCTCGGGGTGTTCGTGGCCGCGCGAATTGCCGGAAAAAAGTTCAACCAGTATATCCTCATCGCGCTGTTCGGGACCGCGCTCGGCCCGGTCGTTTCGACGATTGCGGTGGAGCTCTCCGGGGCGAGCGCCTTCACCTGGCCCGCGGCAGTCGGCGCCGGGATTGCCCTCGGCATCCTGCTCCCGCCGGCGGCCATGGTGATGCTGCGCCTTCATCAGGGCTATAACCTCTACAACATCGGACTTACCAGTGGGTTCCTTGCACTCTTCGCCTCGTCCTTTCTTGTGGCGGGTGGCGCGAAGCTCGACGGTACCCTGATCTGGAATGATCGACCGGATATGGTGCTGCGTCTGATGATCCCGGTGATTTCCGGCGTCCTCGTTGTGGCCGGTCTCGTTGATGGTCCGCGAACGGCGTTCGGTGACCTACGGCGG
Organism: Spirochaetota bacterium; assembly: GCA_009908925.1. Lineage (GTDB taxonomy): Bacteria > Spirochaetota > Spirochaetia > DSM-27196 > PWMO01 > JAAAOH01. The sequence continues at coordinate 455 of JAAAOH010000338.1, forward strand.
ATCCTGAAGCTCTCCGGGCGACTTCCGTCGGACTTCATGGATCTCGTCTCGCCCCACGGTGCGCTCCTCAACATGGGCCTTCTCGGCCTTGCCGGATGGACCTACGTTCTCGTGGTGGGGGCTCCGCTCAACGGTCCCGTTCTCGGGGGCATTTGCACCGTGGTCGGATTCGGGGCATTCGGAAAGCACCTTCGAAACTGTTTTCCGGTCGTCGTGGGCGTGTTTGCCGCCACTCTCCTGTTTGGGGTCGATCCGACATCGCCCGGGGCGATTCTGGCGCTGCTCTTCGGTACGACGCTTGCCCCGATCGCGGGTGAGTTCGGAATGACGCTCGGCTTTGTGGCGGGGGTCTTGCACTTTACCATCGTAATGAGATCCGGCGCGTGGCACGCCGGTTTGGCTTTGTACAACAACGGGTTTGCCGGCGGCCTGACCGCCACCCTCCTTGCCGCGGTGACGGAGTGGTACCATCAGGCCGACCGCGGCAGCCCGAGAAAGGAACAGAAATGAAGCAGCGAAACGAACTCTTGCTTCACCTGATCGGTGAAGTCGGACACTTCATATTGGACTCCGATCCCGGCCGGATGGTTATCAACCTCCATCTCGAAGAGGGCGGGTTTCATCTGACCGTACTCGACGACGTCGAGCGCGACGACAAAGAAATCGAGGAGATCAACGCGGCGCTTCATGCGAAGCAGCGTCCCGAGCTTGCCGGCTACTACGGTTCCATGGCGGGGGCGGACCTCCTCGGGAACGCTCGCCTCGACCTCGTGGGCTGGCAGGTGAAGGGTGGCCAGGTGAAGAGCCGAGAGGGCGGGACCCAGATCGACCTGTGGCTCGGCGGCGATAAGTTCGACGCGTCGAAGTTCAACATACCGGGGGACGGCTGCTGAGCCGTCGCCTTCCTCTCAGCTGACGCTATACCGCGGAGCACATCATGTTTGCCCTCGCTGTAGATATCCTCTCGCCGCTCGTGCTACTCATCGTCGGCGGCTTCTTCATGGCGTCATTTCTCGCCCTGTCGGAAGACACCCTCGTGAGGGTGGTCGCCGATTTCTTCATGCCGCTTCTCATTTTCCACGCCCTCTATCTCTCAACGGTGGAGGTCGACGCGATCCTCTCGCTCGGCGCTTCGGTGGCTATCGTTCTCGTGCTGCTGCTCGGCCTCTCGGCCGTCTACGCGTGGGTGAGCGGAGTGGACCGTCGGGGATTCTCGCTTCCGGTGCTCTTCATGAACTCCGGGTTTCTCGGTATCCCGCTCATGCAGTTGTGGGGTGGCGACTCGGCGATGAGCCTCATAATCATATATGACCAGGTGAGTACCATCTTCCTTTTCACCCTCGGTATCTTCATGGCTGCAGGAGGTCTCTCGGGACGGAGTCTGCGTGGTGTCGCGACCTCGCCCATGTTGTGGGCACTGGTCGCCGGCTTTCTCTTCCGCTTTCTCGGCGTGCCGCTTCCCGGACCGCTCGTCGACTCCCTGGGATTCGCGGGCGGGGCGGCCCCGCCGGTTGCGGCCTTTGCCCTCGGCGCCTCCCTCGCACACCAACGGGTGCGGATCGATGTTCACATTCTCGTCGCCGTCCTCACGCGCTTTTTCGCCGGCTTTGCGGCCGCCCTCGTCGCGGTATGGATTCTCGGTCTCGAAGGAGAGACCCGGACCGTGGTCATCGTCGCCTCCTCTCTGCCGGCCGCGGTAATGTCCTACGTCCTTCCCGTGCGCTTCGGCTCCGATGCCTCCCACGCGCGCACGGTGGTCGTGCTCTCCACCTTCCTGGGGTTTCTATGGATTCCGGCGGTGTTCTATCTGGCCGAGGTCGTGCACTTGTAGTGCCCGGGCGTTGCACCCCACCGGCGCGGCTCGTATGCTGTAGGCTATGAGTCGCGCCGCGTTTCTTTCTTTCCTTGCCTTCATCCTCCTCCTTGTTGCTGCCGGGCCCGCGATAGGGCCGGCCTTCGGGCAGGAGGCGGCTTCTCTCGATGACGACGAGCGCGCCGCGATCGACTCCTACATGGCCGAGATGCTCGACACGCACCGGATACCGGGAATGGCGCTGGCGGTCGTGCGCGACGGCGCTGTTGCGTACACGGCGGGCTACGGCACGAGCGGCCTTCCCGCCGAAGTCGGAAGTGCCCGCGCGATGCTGCCCGACACACCGGTGCGCATCGGCTCGGCAACGGCCTCGTTCACGGCTCTCACCCTTGTTCAACTGGCCGAACGGGGCAACATCGAGCTCGATGCGCCGGTCTCGGACTACCTCTCGGCGTTCGCGAAGATCGATGAGCAGACGGAGCAGCCGGTGACGGTTCGCCATCTTCTCAGTCACACGAGCGGCATACCGCCTGCGGCGGCGCTCTGGGCGGAGGACACCGCCGGCGTGGAGCGTGCCGACGAGGATGGCGCCGGCGGGCCGGGCGCGAACACGCCGGTGCGCCGGCTCGCCGCTGCCATTGCCGCCGCGGTCGCGCGCCGGGGGACGGAGGCGGAGCCGGGCGTCGGCTTCACCTACGCCGACGCGAATCTCATCGTCGCAGGCGCCGTGCTCGAGGCCGCGACCGGGCGCCCGTATTCGGACTACCTGCAGCAGGAGCTTCTCGACCCTCTCGGACTCGAAGAGTGCGTCGTGGTGTGGGGGAGCGAGCGCGCGGCCCGGGGGCACGCGCGCGGCCTTTTCGACATCACCGTGCCGATCGATGCAGAGGTGGCGCCGGGCGAAGAGCCTGCCGCGGGCCTTGCCTGCAGCGCCGGCGCCGCCGGCCGCTACATCGCGGCCCTCCTCGCGGGCGCCTCCGGCGACGCTCCCGGCCGCGACGGTGACGCCGCGGACCGGCGGGGTGACGCCGCCGTTGAAGCCATCACCCCGCCCGGCCCCCTGTCCCCCGGGATGCTCGCCGAGCTGTGGCGGCCTCAAGTAGAGGCTCACGGTCCGGGTGTACCCGACGGCGCCTCCTACGCGCACGGCTGGCTTGTTGAGGGGAGCGGCGCCTCCCGGCGCGTGTGGCACGCCGGAACGATCGCGACCTCTCAGAGTGCCTATCACCTGTACCCCGGGGAGGAAAGTGGAGTGTTCGTGGCGATGAACGTGAACGGGCTGATGCTCTACGATCTCACCAATGTGATTGCCCGGGGCGTCCACGACATTCTCCGCGGCGAAGAACCGCCGGCCTTCGCGCCGTTGGAGACGGCGCGCAGCACGAGGGTCATCGTAACGGTGGTCTCGTCGCTGAGCCTGCTGTGGCTGTTGTTCTCCATAAACGCATTCAAGCTCCGCCAGCGGCGCGGCGCGTTGCCGGTGAAGGGCAAGCGCGACATGAAGCGCGGCGTTGCCTTTCCGCTGCTCGTAGACGGCGCGATCCTCATCTTCTTCCTCGTGGCCGTCCCGGCGGGATTCAACGCCCGCTTTACGGATCTCCTTGCGATGGCACTCGACATTTTCATGCTCTCCATTCTCGCCGCGGCGCCGGTGGGAGTGTGGGCCGCGGCGCGGACGGTGCTGTCCTTTATCACACGGGATAAGGTTGGATAAGGAACTCCCATGGACAAGGTACTCCTCAAGCAACGCGATCGCTACTCAATCGAGATAAAGGCTCGATACCTCATAGATCCGAAACAGTTGACGCGCAAGGGCTACGGGCTGCGCGTCTACTTCTTCTTTCCCCAGCCGTTCCGCGTGTCGCGATCCACCTATGACTCGCAGAGCTTCTTCTCGCAATTGAAGCTCTACCTGAGGTTCAACACGCCGGTGTTCTCCGTCGACGAGCTTCTGGAGCCGCTCTCGGATGTGTCGCCGCTGGTGCGCATCGAGAAGATGCTCCATCGCCGAAGGACCGGTGACGAATTCTTTCGGGAGGAGCAGGCGTTCATCTACGAGTCGAAGCTCCTCGGTTCGGTCTACAAGTCGATCCTGCGTGAGCTTCTCAACAGTGCCCGCAGTGACGGCGGTGTGCGAAAGTCAGGGAAGGCGGAGGAGGCAAAGCTCGAAGAGAGCATCAAGTCCATGCACGCCGTCGCACGGCGGTTCCACGAGGTTGCCGAAGAGCTCGAGCGGCTAGAGCCCGATGCCGACGTTCTGCAGCACGCCCGCATGATCGACGAGCACCTGTCTCTACTGCTAGAGAAATACCTCACGTCGGTGCTCAGCCTGTGTGACGAGGACAAACAGGAGGATCTCTACGGACGAATCGTGAAGGTTCTGCTGAAAGAGGAGAAGCATCGCGCCGAGAAAGAGTATCCGAGTCAGCCCTCCAGGATCGAACGGCAGCAGCAGTTCGAAGAGTACGTCTACCGGGAGAAGATGCTCAAGAAATACGCCTCCGAGGTGCTCTTCTTCGACGTGGACCGGCGCGATACGGCAAAACGGGGCGAGCACGTCCTCTATGCTGTTGCCGCCGGGATCGCGATGGTGCTCGCGACGACCATCGCCTTTTACGGCCAGACCCGTTTCGGCAATTTCAGCGTCTCCCTCTTTGCGCTGCTGGTCGTAGGCTACATGCTCAAGGACCGGGTGAAGGATTTCTTCCGGGAGGTTCTCAAGCGCCGCCTCGGGCCCCACCTCAATGACAGAAAGTCCCGCATCCACGACCGTCGCCGGAAGAAGCGGCTTGCCACGGTGAGCGAGCGTGCCTACTACGTGAAGGAGGCAAAGCTCGACCCCGCGATCCGCGAGTTGCGAGACCGCGGCTACTTCGAGCGGACGCTCTTCGCCGAGGAAGAGGAGAAGATCCTCCTGTATGCGAAGCGCCTCAACCTTAACGCACGAAACCTCAAAGCGGTGCACAGCAGGATCAACGGCGTCGCCGACATCAACATGGTGGATCTCTCCCCGTTTCTCAGGCACCTCAGTGCCCAGTACGGCCTCGTGCCCACCGTAGAGAACAAGAAGCGGGTGAGCCTCAAGCGGGTGAAGCGGATCTATCACCTGAATCTCATCGTCTCCCACGACAGCCCGGAGGGCCGCATCGCAGGCCGTTTCCGTCTCGTAGTCGATGCCCAGGGAATCAAACGGATCGAGACCGTGGAGCCGCACGGCCCGCTGCCGAACGAAGGGGTGAGGCTGGTGCCGCAATCGATGGCCGAGGAAGAGGGGGAGTACGAGTACTGAAGGCGCGCGGAAGGCGGTGGCGTCTCCGCTTCGAGCCTGAGCCCGACACCTGCGACCGGCGACTGCGACCCGGCGGTCGCCGCCGGGCCCCGAGACCGGTGACTGCAGCGCGAGCCCGACGCCTGCGCGCTATGCGCCGCCCATCTCCTCGAGGAGCGGCCCGAGCCGCTGGGGGAAGTCGGTAATGATGCCGGACGCGCCAGCGCGGGCGAGCCGGCGCATATCGGCTTCCTCGTTCACCGTGTATACGTTGACCTCGATTCCGGCCGCCCGGACCGCGGCGATCTCGGCCTCGTCCGTGACCTCGATGCCGGGATTGTAGGCATCGGCGCGGAGACCGCGAACATAGCCTGCCGCGTCTTCCAGCGGTTCGCCGGTGAGCGCGGCGATCCTGATGCGCGGGTCCGCACGCCGGACGCGAGTCAGGTAGGGGTGATCGAACGAGGAGATGATCACCTCGTCGATCATGTCGAGCTCGGCGATCATGCCCACAACGCGCTCGACGAAGTCGTCTTCCCCGGCCCCGCCGTGCAGGCTCTTGAGCTCCACATTGACCTGCCAGTGTGCGTCGCGCGTCCAGACGAGCGTCTCATGCAGGGTAGGGGCGTCGGTGCCGACGAAGGAGCGCTGATCGGCGTCGCGTACCGCCCCCGCCGCGATCTGGCCGAAGGGGTCGGACTCGTTGTACCAGGAGCCGAAGTCCAGGGTGCGAATCTCCTGCAGCGTGAACTCGCGCACCCGCCACGGCTCGCGGTCGGGAAACGCCGTGGTCACGTTTGAGGTGCGTTCGAGAGTGTCGTCGTGGATGACGACGAGCTCGCCGTCCGCGGTCAACTGCACGTCGAGCTCCCAGAGATCCGCACCCGCCTCGAGGCCTTTACGAGCGGCTGCCAGCGTGTTCTCGGGAGCGAGACTGCGCGCGCCGCGGTGTGCGATGCTGAGGGTGTTTCGCGTGGCGATGGCTTACTTCTCCTGCTCCGTCATGCCGCGGATGAAGAGGTTCTGCATCGACAGGACCACGACCACCGGCGGCAGCATCGCGAGCATGGTCGAGGCCATGATGACCTGCCACTCGGCCTGCTGGTCGCCCACCGCAAGCATTCGGTTGATGCCGATGAGCAGGGTGTAGTACTGCTCCTGGGTGGTTACGAGAAGTGGCCAGAGGTACTGGTTCCATCCGAAGATGAACAGAATGACGAAGAGCGCCGCGATGGTTGTCCGCGACATGGGCATCAGGATATACCAGAAGAACTGCATGGGGCTCGCCCCGTCGACCTTTGCCGAGTCGGGCATCTCCCGGGGTATCGTCATGAAGTACTGGCGAAACAGAAAGGTTGCCGTTGCCGAGGCAATGATGGGCAGAATGAGGCCTGCATAGGAGTCGAGTAAGCCCATGCCGGCGACGACTTCATAGGTCGGGAGAATTCGCACCTCCACCGGGAGCATCAGGGTCAGGAAGATTGCCCAGAAAAACACCTGCCGCAGGGGGAAGCGAAAAAAGACGAACGCAAAGGCCGCAAACAGAGAAATAACGATCTTCCCGACGCTTACCCCCAGTGCCATGATCGTGCTGTTGAGCATCATCAGCCCTGCGGAAGCTCCGAAATCTTTGATGCCCGTCGTCACAGCGGTTACATAGTTAGTGACGATTTCCGCGCCGGGGATGATTGGCATGGGTGCCCGCATGATCTCCCCGAGGGACACTGTCGAGGCGACGAACACGATGTAGATGGGAAACGCGAATATGATAACGCCGACCGCCAGCATCGAATGAGTGACGAAGGTCAGCACGGGATTTCTTTCTACCATTGCCATTGGTCACACCTCAGTAATGCACTTTCCGCTCGAAGAAGCGAAACTGGATGAACGTGAGGCCGATGACGATCGCCATCAGCACGACCGACTGTGCCGAGGAGCTGCCGAGATTGAGGTTGACGAAGCCGTCCCGATACACCTTGTATACGAGAATATTCGTCGCCTGGTTCGGACCACCCTGGGTCACCTGGTGAATGATGCCGAAGGTGAGGAAGAACGAATACATGATGTTCATGATGACCAGGAAGAAGGTCGTCGGACTCAAGAGCGGGAAGACGATCCTCCAGAACCGCGACCGCGGTTTTGCCCCGTCGATGGCCGCCGACTCAATAAGCGATGGCGGAATGCTCTGCAGGCCGGCGAGGAAGAACAGAAAATTGTACGCGATCTGTCGCCAGGAGGCGGCAATCGTCACCAGGAGAAATCCTTGGGTGCGTCGCAGCGCGTGATTCCAGTCGTATCCGAGGAAGTCCAGCCCGTAGGAGATGACACCTACCGTCGGATTAAACAGAAACATCCACATGACGCCGGAGACCGCAGGCGCGACCGCGTATGGCCATATCAGCAACGTGGTGTACGCCTGCGACCCCTTCACCGCCCGGTCGGCCAGAACGGCAAGGTAGAGCGCGACACTGATGGCGATGACCATCACCCAGAAGCTAAACAGGAACGTCACCTGCATCGAGTTGAGATATGCGTCACTCGCGAACAGGCGTGCAAAGTTTTCCAGTCCCACGAACTCCCTGCGTGTCCCGAACGCATCTTCGCGGAACAGGGAGAGCACGAGGGCCTGGAACCCGGGCCAGAGAAAGAAGAGCCCGACAATGACCATCTGCGGCAGAACGAGCAGATAGGGTAGCAGTTTGTTATCGAATACGGCGCGTTGGTCGGCCACGGAACCACCTCGTATATATGACTATGGAGGGCCGGCGCCCGTAGGAGCGCCGGCCCCGAGTACTAACTGAAACTGAAATCAGCGGTTAGCGATTTGCTCGCTCGAACTCTCTGAGGACTTCGTTTCCGCGTCGCACTGCGTCGTCGAGTGCCTCCTGAGCGGTTTTCTGTCCGTCGAAGAGTGCCTCGAGCTCTTCGTAGTGTATGGTCCGGATCTCGCCGTAGTTGCCGAGACGGACGCCCTTCGAGTTTTCGGTCGGTTCTGCGCGGGTCATCTGGAGTATGGCCGTCTCGAGGGCCGGGGTCTCCTCATAGAGGCCCTGCTCCTTGGCAAGCTCGTAGGCCGCTTCGGTGATGGGGAGGTACCCCGTGAACTCGTGCCAGTCGGCCTGGACCGCGGGCTCGGAGAGGTAGTTGAAGAACTGTGCCACGCCCCGA
>JAAAOH010000005.1 GCA_009908925.1 Spirochaetota bacterium
GTGAGGATGATGCCGAGATCGAACTCCCGTTCAAGTCGCTCCTGGATAACCTCCAGGTGAAGGAGTCCGAGGAAACCGCAGCGGAAGCCGAAGCCGAGCGCCGCCGAGGAGTCCTTCTCGAAGATAAAGGAGGCGTCGTTGAGCTTGAGCTTCTCCATCGCGCGGGCAAGCTCCTCGTACTCGTCGGAGTCCGATGGATAGATCGAGGAGAACACGACCGGCTTCGCCTCACGGAATCCTCCGAGAGACTCGCTGCAGGGCCGATTGGCATGGGTTATGGTATCGCCGACAAGAACATCCGTGATGGTCTTGATCCCGCCGATGAAATAGCCCACATCTCCGGCGTAGAGCGTCCGACCGCGGTGCAGGCCGATGCGGAAGCGGCCGACCTCCTCGACACCGTACTCCGCCTCGTTTGACCAGATGCGGATGCGGTCTCCCTCCGAGAGGGTGCCGTCGACGATTCTCAGATGCACCACGACCCCGCGATACGGATCGTAGTTCGAGTCGAAGACCCGGGCCCGCAGGGGCGCCTCCGGGTCGCCGCTCGGCGGCGGTATCAGGATGGCAATGGCCTCGAGAAGCTCATCGATACCCTGGCCGGTTTTCGCAGAAATCTCGATGGCAGCACCGGGGTCGAGTCCGAGATCATGCTCGATCTGGTGCTTCGTCTCCTCGACCATCGCACCGGGGAGATCGATCTTGTTGATCACGGGAATGATCTCGAGGTTGTGCTCGAGCGCCATGTACATATTGGAAAGCGTCTGCGCCTCCACGCCCTGCGTTGCGTCGATCAGGAGCAACGCACCCTCCGAGGATGCGATCGCACGGGAAACCTCGTATGCAAAGTCCACGTGTCCCGGCGTGTCGACGAGATTCAGCTCGTAAGTGCTGCCGTCGGTCGCCTGATGCGGAATGGTCACCGCATGTGACTTGATCGAAATTCCACGCTCACGCTCGATATCCATCGAATCGAGCAACTGGTCCTGGAAGTCCCGGTCGTCGATAATTCGGGCACGTTGTATGAGTCTGTCGGCAAGTGTGGACTTGCCATGGTCTATATGCGCAATTATGCAGAAATTTCTGACAAAGCTTCGTTCCATCTGTTCCTCGGTATAGTAGTCTGGCGGCGGCTAACTCTCGAGCACCTGTCTCACGCTTCGAAGCAGGTCTTCAGGCTCAAACGGCTTGGGTAGAAAAACGGCTCCCTCGGGAAGCTTGTTTCGCTCGGGGAACTCCTCCGGATAGCCGGACAGAAGAAGTACGCCGACCTCGGGTCGGAATCCGCGAATACGCTCGGAGAGTCTCAGACCCGTGATGTGAGGCATGACCTGGTCGGTCACGAGCAGATCGAACCTCGTGTTCTCGTCCTCGGCAATCAGCAGGGCTTCCCCGCCGCTCTGTGTCTCCATCACGGTGTATCCGTGCTCACGCAGTATTCTCGCAAGCATCGACCGGATGGCGTCGTCGTCCTCCACGAGCAGCACGCGCTCGCTTCCGCTGTGGTCCTCGACCGCCTCGGTCTCTGCATGCTTGACCTCAGCCGCCCCGTCGTAGGGCGGAAGCATGATTCGGAAGGTCGTGCCATGCCCCGGCGTGGAATCGAGGTCGATATGGCCGTTGGTCTGCCGTACAATGCCGTAGACCGTAGAAAGCCCCAGGCCCGTTCCAACGCCGGCTTCCTTCGTGGTGAAAAAGGGATCGAATATTTTCTCCCTGGTATCCTGGTCCATCCCGCAGCCCGAGTCCTCGACCTCGAGGCAGATCCAGTGTCCGGCCTCCGCACGCCCCGCAACGGTGGTTGCGGGCTCGCCGAGCTCGACGTTGTAGGTGCGGATATGGATGCGACCCCCACCGTTCATTGCGTCGCGCGCATTCACGACGAGGTTCATGAGCACCTGCTCCATCTGCCCCGGATCCACGTAGACGTCACTGGGCTCGGCCTTCAGATTCAAATGCAGTCTCACCTGCTCCGTGATGAGGCGACGCAGCATCTTCTCGAGGTCCCGCACGGCATCATTGAGGTTGACCCGCGTCGGCTTGAGCACCTGACGCCGACTGAAGGCGAGCAACTGCCGTGTCAATGAAACCGACCGTCGTGCCGCCTTCTGGATACCTTCCACGTCATTGATGAGCGTATCAGGGTCCGGAACCTTCTCCGTCTGCAATTCCTCGGAGAGAATCCGGGTGTAGCCGAGTATCACGGTGAGCAGGTTGTTGAAGTCATGGGCGATCCCCCCTGAGAGTCTGCCCACCGCCTCCATTTTCTGCGCGTGTCGCAGTTGCTCCTGGCTCTCGCGCAGCGCCTGCTGGGAGGCCAGTCGCTCGGAGATATCACGGTAGACCCAGACGGTCCCGCGGATCCGGTTCGTCTCGTCGTGAAGCGGCGAGGAGTTCGCATCGACCGCCGTCCGCGTGCCGCTCCCGGATACCAGATAGGCTACTCCGCCATCGTCGTCCGCCTGATCATCGTCACACTCGAGGCTGAGGATCTCGTCCATCGCGCAGCCCACGCAATCCTCCGGCTTCATCTCGACCATGCGGGCGGCGACTGGATTCATGAACTGCACGGTGTTCCCGGTATCGGTGACCACGACACCGTCGCCGATGCTGTTCAGCGTGGTTGAGAACAGCTGCTCCCGTCGCCTGATCTCCTGTTCCATTTCGTGACGGGACAGGGCGACGACGATGGCGGTGCGAAGTTCCCGCTCCTCGAAGGGCTTGATGATGTAACCGAACGGTTGTGATTCCTTCGCTCGCTCGACGGTTGCCTCGTCGGCGTGTGCGGTCAGCAGGACGACCGGAACCCGGTACCGCCGCTTTATCTCACGCGCGGTCTCCAGCCCGTCGAGACGCCCCTGCAGCTTGATGTCCATGATGACGAGAAGCGGATCAATGAGCTCGAAGTTTACCAGCACCTCCTCGCCGGTAGCATAGATCGCCGGGACCGAGTAACCATAGTTTTCGAGGTGCATCTTTATGTCGAGGGCTACGATGTGCTCGTCTTCAACGACGAGTATCCGGTTGTTCTCCATGCGCTCGCTTCATTGGGATCGCTGCACGCAGGAGGGGGAACGCGTCGCTCAGCGGAAACCGGTTACCCTCCGGCCGACGCCAGTGATAAGCCGATGCGCTCAAGTTCGTCGATAAGAGCCTCTCGCTTAATGGGCTTGACCAGATAGGAGGTGGCTGCCCCGCGATAATAGGCTTCGACAACGTTCTTGGGGTCCTCCAGTGCGGTGGTCATGACCACCTTGACCTGATCCTTCTCCTTTACTCCAATCCGTTCTTCGATCTCACGGATGCGTTTCAGCGCCTCTTGCCCGTCAGTACGTGGCATCATGATGTCGAGCAGCACTGCATCGTAAGGATCGTTCTCCTCCCATGCAAGGCGAAATGCCTCGATTCCTTCGTCACCGTCCACCACGACGTCGCAGCGGCCATAAGAACGGAGGATTGACTGCAACAGTCGCCTGCTACCGAAATCATCCTCAACGATCAAAAATCGCATCTGTTACCTCTCATCATTGTATTGATTCAACCGCATTTGTCCAAGCTCCGATAAGCGCTCACGAGCGGTCTCCAGATCACCGCGGCGAGCGGCAAGTGAAACCCGAAACAGTACCTCGTCAACACGTGCGCTGCCGACTTCGCTGTCGGCACGGATTTCTGCTGCAGCGGCGGCGAGCGCGCCGAGCCGCTTTTCGTCGAGATCCGACGGGGGAAAGCGGTGGAGGAGGCCCAGGGTTCCCTTCTCGGCCGCGTCGCCTTCCGCCGTGGACGGAGCCGGCGTTGCGTGCTCGGAGACGCCGGCGAGAAGCCGCAGCAGGGTCGACGGCATCACCGGTTGAGACAGCCGCCTGCCTTCCTCGCCCGCGGCGCCGATCCGGCGCGCAACCCACAGCTCGGCACCGGCCCACGTGTGGCCGAGCGTGCGCAGAAAACCGTCTCCTTCATCGCCGCGCACCCCATCGTCCAGAACCAGCACGACGTCGGGCTGTACGACGCATACCCTGTCCACCACCGCCGGATCATCAGCGGTTTCTACGACGGCACCGACCTCCCGTCCCCAGGCTTCGAGAGAACGCCGCGCCGGATCCGGTGGTCCGACAAGCACGATCGTTCGTGGCTCGGGCAGCACGCCGACCGTTTCCCTCGTGCGCCCCGCCAGCACCAGCGGAAGCTCGACCTTGAACACACTGCCCTTTCCTGCGTCGCTCTCGAGCAGTATCCGCCCGCCCATGAGTTCCACGATTTCGCGGGCAACCGCAAGACCGATACCGGCGCCGTTGTACGCCCGTGTCGGTCCTCCGTCGACCTGGGTGAAGGGCTCGAAGACGCGTTGCTGCTCCGAGACCGGAATGCCGGGTCCCGTGTCCGACACCGATACTCTCACGAGCCGGGCCTCCGCACCCCCGGCGACACCGGCGGCACCCGCTTCGGCGGCGGCTTCTGCGTCAACCGCGGCGCCGGCCTCGGCCGATACCGTGACCGAACCGGACTCGGTGTACTTGACGGCATTCGCGATGAGATTCGAAAGCACCTGCACGAGGCGCACACGGTCGGCCACCACATAGGCGGGAGTCTCAGGTGACTGCGCGAAGTGCAGCGCAAGCCCCTTACGGTGGGCCTCGAGGGCGAAACTCTCAACGACCGATTCGAGCACCTGGTCGAGATCCACTTCCGCAGGCTCGAGTTACAGGTGGCCGGAGTCGATGCGGGACAGGTCGAGGATGGATGAAATCAGCCCGTGAAGGTTCTCCGCAGAGCTTTTGAGGATGCCGAGGTATTCCCTTTGCTGACCGTCCCGTGCGAGCTCGTGCGCAAGGTCGGCCATGCCGAGAATGCTGTTGAGCGGGGTGCGAAGCTCGTGCGTGACATTGGCGAGAAACTCGCTCTTCGATTTGAGAGCCTGCTCGGCCTCCGTGCGGGCGGCGCGCATTGCATGGTCGTACCGGAGTATATCGGAGACCTCGCGCAGCACGACGACACGGCCGCAGACGGCCGACGGCGAGTCCTCGCGCCGGGAAGAAGCCGCCGGGCTTGTCGCCGTGGCCGTGGCCGTGGGTGCCGCCTGAGCGTCATTCCCGGGTCGCTTTACGGGCGCCGGAATCTCGCCGGTGCGGCGTTCGACGTACGCAACGCTCCCGTCGCGACGGAGGAGCCTCACCGCGCCGGGGAGAATTTCGGTCGCGAACTCCCTCTGTGGAATGGGCTCGGTTCGCACGACCGCGTCAACGTGCAGCCCGACGGCGTTGGCTTCCGACCAGCCGAGGAGCTCCTCGGCCCGCCGATTCATGAACAGCACCGTGCCCTCGGCATCTGTAGTCACCACTCCCTCGTAGAGCGCACCGACGGTACCGTGGAGCCATTCCCGACTCTCGGACAGACGCCGCTGCATCTGCTCCTTGTACAACGCCATCTCGATCGCGATGCCGAGCTCACGCTCCTCGAAGGGCTTGAGCACATAACCGAAGGCATCGGCCACTTTCGCCCGTTCGAGACTGGCGCGGTCGGAGTACGCCGTGAGGAAAATCACCGGCGTTCCGCCGCGCTCGCGTATGAAGCCGGCGGCCTCTATGCCGTCCATGGCTCCCGAAAGCTGGATGTCCATCAGAATGAGGTCCGGGTCGAGCTCGGCCGCTGCTTCAACCGCCTCCTCACCGGACGCGACGGACCGCACCGGCACGTACCCGAGCTTATCGAGGCGATGGCGGATGTCCATGGCCACGATCGCCTCGTCCTCGACGATCAATACGCGTGCATTCGTCGTGTAGCCGTCGCTCACGTCGCGCATCTACCTCCGCCGCTCCGAGGCCCGGGATAGCACGTGCTGCGCGATGCTTCCCAGGGCCAGGGATACATCGACCGCACCGCGTTTGACCGCCTCGTTCGGCATTCCGTACACAACGCTGGTTGCCTCGTCCTGCGCCACGTTGTAGGCGCCCGCCTCTTTCAGCTCCAGCATTCCACGGGCGCCGTCATCTCCCATTCCCGTCATGATCACGCCGATTGCGTTTTTCCCTGCGTAGCGGGCGGCGGACCGGAAGAGGACGTCCACACTCGGCCGGTGCCGGCTTACCAGTGGCCCGTCCTTGATCTCTACGTAGTAGCGCGCACCGCTGCGTTTCATGAGGCAGTGACGGTTACCCGGGGCGATGAGTGCGCGCCCCCGGATCAGGGAGTCACCGGTTTCGGCCTCCTTTACCGTCACGCGACACAGGCTGTCGAGACGCCGTGCGAAGGCAGCGGTGAAGTTCTCCGGCATGTGCTGCACGATGGCGATCGGCGGCGCGTCGAGCGGCATGGACTCGAGAAAATCGCGAAGCGCCTCGGTTCCCCCGGTCGATGCACCGACGACAATCACGGTCTCGGTGGTCTCGATCACCGATTGCCCGCGGGCCTTCGGCAGCACCGCGTCGGCGCTCAGCTTCGGGGCAACCTCATTCTGCACCGCCTGTGGTTTCACTTTCTTGAGCTTCGCCAGGTGGGCGGCCTTGACGGCGTCCGTAACCCGAGTTTTCGATTCCTCGAGAAACTGTTTCGTGCCGACCTTTGGTTTCTCGATGATTTCGACCGCACCGTACTCGAGCGCTTTCAGCGCATTGCCGGAGCCCTGCTCGGCCTTGGAGGAACAGATGACGACCGGGATAGGGTGCTCCGCCATCAGTTTCTGCAGAAAGCTCAAGCCGTCCATCCGCGGCATCTCGATGTCGAGCGTGATGACGTCGGGAACGACGCTCTGCAGCTTCCGCGCGGCAATCAGCGGATCGGAGGCGGTCGCAACTACCTCCATGCCGGGGTCGGCCTTCAGTATACTCGAGAGAGTTTCTCTCACGACTGCCGAGTCGTCGACAACCATCACCTTGATCTTTTCGTTCATGTTGTACGCCATGGTCTGCTACTCCGCCTTTCGGTAAATGGTCGGTGCCACCGAGCGCACCGGTAACTCCATACCGGCAAGGGTCTCGGAGTGTCCGAGAAAGAGATACCCGCCCGGCACGAGGTAATCGTACAGGTGCGTAAGCAGTCGGTATTGCGTGGGCCGCTCAAAGTAGATGATAACGTTTCGGCAGAAGATCACCTCGAAACGCTCACCGATATCCCAGGAATCATGCATGAGGTTCAGCCGGTGGAACTGAACCCGCTTCCTGAGCTCCGGGCGAACGCGGACGAGTCGTGACGTCCGGTCCTTGCTGCGGAGGAGATACTTCTTGCGCAGCGACTGAGGAACCGGATCAACGCGCTCCTCGGTGTAAACTGCTTTCCGCCCGTGATCGAGGGCACGTGTGGAGATGTCGGTTCCGAGTATGCCGTAATTGAAGCCCTGATGCTCGCCACGAAACTCCTCGAGTACCATGGCGAGCGTATACGGTTCCTCGCCCGTGGAGGAGGCGGTGGACCACACGCGCAGCGGACGGTCCCGCCCCCAACCGTCGCGATAGCGCTCGGGAAGAAGGCGATTCGTCATGTAGTCGAAGTGATCCGATTCGCGAAAGAAGTCGGTCTTGTTTGTGGTCACCGAGTCGATCATGTGGAGCAGCTCGGCCTCTTTCTGACTATCGTCGAACACGAAGTCGATGTAGTCCTTAAAGCTGTCCAGCGAGAGCGCCCGCAGTCGCTTCTGCAGGCGGGATTCGAGCATGACACGCTTCGCCGGCGGCATCCGGATGCCGAGCTCACTCTGAACAAACTCACTCAGAACCGTGAACTGCTCCGTGGACAGCCGCCGGGAGGTGAAGTTTCCCCTGATGTCCTGCTCCGGCTCGGCTACATTCCCATCCTGCGTCTTCTCAACCATGACCCACTTCCGTTTCCTTGCCGGTCGCGAGTGAGGCAAGCCGCTGGAGATCGAGGATGAGCGCCACCGTGCCGTCGCCGAGAATGGTGGCGCCGGAGATGCCTTCGAGATCGCGATAGAGCTTCCCGAGGTTCTTGATCACTGTCTGGAAATCGCCGATGACGTGATCCACCACGAAACCGACGGTGCCCTGCTGGGAGTTTGCAACAACAACCTGCTCGATACCGTCATGGGTCCCGTCGATGCCGAAGACCTCACGAAGGCGCACATAGGGCAGGATCTCGCCACGGTTATTGATGATTCGTCCGCCTCCCTGCTCCTCGCGCATCTCCTGGGTGAGCTCGATGCATTCGCCCACCGCCGAGAGCGGAAACACGTAGTGCTGGCCGCCGATCCGCACGAGCAGCCCGTCGATAATGGCAAGCGTCAGGGGGATGCTCAGCATGAAAGTCGTTCCCTCGCCGGGCCTGGTTTCGATGCGAACCGTTCCGCCGAGGTTGTCTATCTCTTTCTTGACCACGTCCATTCCGACGCCCCGACCGGAAACCGTGGTAACGTTTTCGGCGGTCGAAAACCCGGGTGCGAACAGCAGTT
This sequence comes from Spirochaetota bacterium, assembly GCA_009908925.1. GTDB lineage: Bacteria > Spirochaetota > Spirochaetia > DSM-27196 > PWMO01 > JAAAOH01. The sequence continues at coordinate 8,396 of JAAAOH010000005.1, forward strand.
GATATACGTCCTCATCGCTCGGGTCCTCGTCGCCGCGGATCAGTCCCTTGGACTTCGCCTTGGCAAGGATCCCCTCACGGTTGAGCCCGGCACCGTCGTCCACGACGCTGATAAGGACTTCGGCCCCGGCATGAGCGGCGGTAAGGCTGACGGTTCCCGTCCTGGGTTTTCCGGCGGCTTCCCGCTCTTCGGGCGTCTCGACGCCGTGGTCGATGGCGTTTCGGATGATGTGTACGAGAGGATCGTTGAGTCGCTCTATGACCGTCTTGTCGAGCT
>JAAAOH010000052.1 GCA_009908925.1 Spirochaetota bacterium
GGCGATCATCCCGAGCTCCACCCGGTTTCCGTCACGATCAACGCCCCGTGCACCCCACAACGGGGTCATGAAGTGCTCAAAGGCCGACGCGCCGGTCTGCTCGGCGAGCTCGGGCTGGGGAAACACCTGGTCGAGGTCTATCTTGAACGTCGCGCGAATGCCCGGATCGATGAAGACGTGCCAGAAGGCCGCAATCGCCTTCAGAAACGAGTAGTGTCTCCCGTACTCACCGTCCACGCCGAAGACATCTACGACCGGTTGAAGTGAGTCGGCGGAGAGATAGGGCGCGAGCACGTCTTCGGCGATGCCGCGGCAGTCCACTTCGGTGAAGAGGTATACATCGAGATGCTCGAACTTCCCCGCCCGCCGAATCTCCTCGGCGAGATAGTCCCGCCCAACCTCGTGAAGCCCGTCGTGCGTTACCGACAGACTGAGGACGACCGTGAGCCGGGTCTTCGGGTCGACCCCTCGGTGTTCCTTTTCCCAGGCAACGGCGTCATTGAGTCCTCGCAGCCCGTAGATCGCCTCGTTGTTCTCGGGCGGAGTTCCGATATGGATTGGATGATCATAGAAGTAGCGCTGCTCCTCGTCGAAGGCGCGCCGGATGCCGGCTTTGACACCCGCACCGTGGGGCAGCGCGTCGATTTCCTCCCGGGTGTGGGGAACGGTGAGGAGAACGTTCGATGTAATCAGGAGCTCGCGCACGGGGTCGGCCAACGGACTCTCGTTGAGCTCCCTGAGCTCCACGACGCGGCGGGCGCGGAGCTCCTGGATGGCGGTTTCGGGTGGACCGAGCAGCCGGGTGCCCTCGGGAAAGAACGTCTTCCACAGAAGGTTGCGCGATTCCTCGTCCCACCCGGTTACGCCGCCGGCGCGAAAAGCTTCGGCAGCGTCGTCGAGAGCGGCACCAAACTCGGCATCGGACTCCCGAAGAGCGGAAAGCTCCGACAGTGCGCGCGCCGCGGCGGTTTCGAGAAAGGCGTCCACCTCGCCGCTCGGGTCCACCCCGTCTCTCGCGCCCGCCTCGTCGGGGGCTTTCGGGTAAACCGCGCCACCACCTGTTCCACCGTGGTCTCTGCCGGCGAGGCGCGCGCCGAGACTCGCGAGTCGCCTCGCGGTGGTCGTCCGACCGAGCCCCCCGAAATCGACGCCACCGAGGGGTTCTCGCCCCTCACAACCAAACAGAATCGCATCGAGCACCCTGTGTATGGAATCGCCCACCGAAACCTCCCTGCCGTCGTGGCTTCGGCGCATCATAGCACGGAACGTGCACTTGCGGAGTTTCCGTCGACTCGCTACGCTTGCTTCAATGGAGTTAGTACACGAGTTCCGTGATATATCACCGTGGGTGGCCGAGGGCTATATTCTGTCCCTGCCGGGAAGCGTACGCGAGTCGAAGGGATTCTCCGGTCCCGGCTGGCACATTTCGATCGAAGAGCTTCCCGACGTCGATGTGGGGAGTCTGCGATTCAGGCAGATCAGGTTGACGCTGTCAGGAGCTCACGACGTTGTCGAGCAGATTTGGGAGCAGCTGGGTCCGAATTTCTACAGGGGCGGCGCATGAGACCGGACGCCGCGGAGGAGAGTTCCATCTCCTCCGTGACGGTCACGGTCGTTGTAAGCGCCAGCCTCGATCACTCCGAGAGCTGATGCCGGGTCTGCTGATCGGCATCGGGCTCGGCGTCCTCCTCGCCCGGCGCGTCGAGCCGGCCCGGCTCCTCCTCGGACGTGTGCTCGATCGCGAGCATCTGCCCGTTGTCGTTTACCGTGAAGAAGCTGATGGAGGATTCGAGCTGCTCGGCCTGGCTCGAGAGCTCTTCGGCCATGCTCGACATCTCCTCCGATTGGGAGGCGTTCTGTTGGGTCACATGATCGAGCTCGGCGATTGCCTTGCTGATCTGCTGGCTTCCGGAACGCTGCTCTGTGCTGCCTGCGCTGATTTCCTGCACGAGCTCGGCCGTTCTGCGGATGTCCGGCACGAGCGCATCGAGCACGGAGCCGGCGCTCTCGGCAACCTCCACACTGCTTGAGGAAACCTCGCCTATTTCGGACGCCGCCCGCTGGCTTCGCTCGGCAAGCTTTCGAACCTCGCTCGCAACGACGGCAAAACCCTTGCCCTGTTCGCCCGCGCGCGCCGCCTCAATTGCTGCGTTCAGCGCAAGGAGGTTCGTGTTCCGCGCGATCTCCTGAATAATGGAGATCTTCTCGGCGATGTTTTTCATGGCCTCGACCGTATCGCGCACGGCCTGCCCGCCCTCCTCGGCATCGGTTGCCGCTTTCCGGGCAATTTTCTCCGTTTCCTGGGCGTTGTCCGCGTTCTGCTGGATGTTCGAGTCCATCTCCTCCATGGAGGATGAAACCTCTTCGGAGTTAGATGCCTGCTCAGTGGCGCCCTGAGACATCTGCTCTGCGCTCGAGGACATCTGCTGACTGCCGGATGACACGTTCTGCCCCGCCGCCGAGATCTCGCGAACCACTTCTTTGAGGCGCTGCACCATGTCGCGAAGTGAATCGGCAAGCATACCGACTTCATCGCCCTGCTCGATGTCCATGTCCGCGGTCAGGTCGCCACGGGCAACGGTCTGAGCGAACGAAACGCCCTTGACCATCGGTCGCGAGATCATCGACGCGACGAAGTACGCACTGAGGGCAACGATAGCGGCAATCACGATACCCGCAACCAGTATGGAGTACGCGAGCTCGCGCATCGGTGCGGTCACTTCCGCCTCGTTTATCTCCGAGAGGAGCGCCCAGGTCGTGTCGTAGACGTCCAGCGGACCGTAGGCCGAGAGCACCGTGCTTCCCGTGTAGTCGGTGATCAGTCGGGCATCCTCCTCTCCGGCGAGCGCGGCACGGGCAGCCTCGGTTTCCACGCTCCCCGTTTCGGGGTTCGCGAACGAAGCCGACACACTGTGGTACTGCGGATCGAGGTAAGAGTCCGAGCGCATGAGGTGCTCCGGTCCGACGGCATAGGTTTCACCTGTCTCACCCATGCCGGAGCGCTCCTGCATAATGGCGTTTATCTCGTCGAGCGGGAGTTGCACGGCGACGATCAACTCCGTGCTGTTTCCGTGGACGATGGGCTCGGCTATGAAGGCTGCCGGCTCACCACCGGAGGGCTCGTAGGGCCGAAAATCCCCGAAGGAGAGATCACCGGTCTCTATCGCCTCGCGCACCGCTTCCCCGAGGCTGGAGTCGGAGTAGGGTCCGGTGAGGATGTTCGTTCCGTAGTCCGCCTCCTGCTCTACCGAATAGAAGACCTCGCCTTCGGGATGAACGAGAAAGAGATCGTAGTACCCGTTCTGCTCGTTGAACTTGTGGAAGTAGTCCGCGTTCTCGTTCGCCAGCGTGGGAGCGATCGCTTCTTCCATGTTCATCTTGGTCACGAGCGCCCAGTTCATGCCGGGAACCTCCACCGAGGAGTAGACGACCATCACCAGTGTGCCGGAAGAGTCCGTGTAGACACTGCGGCCGCTTTCTCCGGCGTGAGCCTGCTCGAGGTACTCCGGAGCGATGTCGGTCGCGTCGTAACCGAAGACGAAATCTCCTCCGCCCATGGTTTCCATGTCACTTCGAAAGAGATAGCGGTCTCCGCGCTTCTCCATGAGATAACTCTCGCCCGTCTCCCCGAGACCGGCGCGGACGTCCATGATCCGGTTCATCGCCCGATCAATCTGGCTTCCGACGGTGACGTCCGAACGTGCAGCGGCATTCGTATCGAAGTAATGCTCTACCGCTTCCGCCTGGTTCTCGTGAACCGAAGTGAGCTGCTGAAACGCGGTCTGTCGCAGCGAATCGACCGTGCGCGAGAGCGAGTAGACTTCGTCGTTGACGCCGGCGAAATAACTTTCCACCTGACTGGACTTGATATCGCGAATTGCGCGAAGCTGCGCGTAACTGTCGCTCATGAGCGCGCTCCCCGACATGCTCGAGGACCAGAATCCGACGACAGCCAGCGGAACGAGCCCGACCAGCAGAAACAAAGAAATGAGTTTTGGCTTGAGCTTGATGTCTTTGAGTCTGAACATCTGCTCCCCCTTGCGTTGCAGCGCCAACCGAGTCGCCGGTTCGAGGAGTCAGTTGCACTACAAATATTGTATTTAGTGGAGTTTTTGGAATACCGCAAACGTAACACCCGTGTGTTATGAACGCAAGGGGAAATGACAAATTTTCTCCAAATGGTTCAATGAGGTGCCGGATGATCCGGTCCGCCTCCTCGGAAGCCGGTCGGCCCGCTTACTCGCGGTGCACACGATCGGGAGAAAACGCCGGACGGCACACCGACCAGTACTCCGCGGGCTCGTCGTAGGGGTTCGAGTACTGTACCCGCGTCCCCGCGCGGACCAGCAGTGACTCTCCGGCAGACAGCTCGAGCTCGTCCTCGCCGACGATGACGCGCTTACGGCCTCTGATCATGAGGGTCAGCTCGTCGAACTCGGGAGTCTGGGCCGGTTCGGACCATCCCGGAGGCGCCACCATCCTGGCTACGCTTACGTCTTTCATACCGGTACTGGGTATACCGAAGTGCTCTTCGATGTGCTTGCCGTCGTCGGTCGGCACCACGAACGGTTTATCCTGCTTGATATATGCGTCGCTCATACTGTCTCCTCAGGCCGGGGTGCCGGGCGTTGTCTCTTTCGCACGTCGAAACGGCAGCAGCGCGAGACTCACCACAGTCAGCGTTCCGAGGGCAATGAAGCCTGCCTCGAAATACCCCGCTGCCGCAACGGCGCCGAATGCACGCGGCGCTATACCCGCACCTACCAGATTTGCAAGGGGGATTGCAAGTGCCACGGCAAGATTCCGTGCCGCCACCGGCGCTGAGTCGGTGATTGCCCGAATCGCAACCGGAAAGAAGGCCTGCACGACAAGGGGCTGCAGAAAGACGGCAACGAGCAGCACCGTGCCGTGGGTCAGCCCGATGAGGATCGTCATGAGCCCCGTCACGCTCATGATGACGCTCACCACGGCAGCGAATCCGAAGCGGTCCGAAAGTGCCCCGGCGGTGAAGATCGCCGCGAAACCGGTAATGCGGGAGACCCCGACAAGTGTGTTCACGAACTGCTCCGAATGACCGTGCTCGACCACCAGAAAGGTCGGTAGCATCGAGAACACCCCGACAGCCGTGCTCACGACCACCGCAAAGAGCGTGGCAATGATCCAGAAATCCCGGCTATGAAGAAAGAGCTTGATGTTCTCGAAGTGGGGCGGCTCACCGCTCTCTCGACGACCACGTCCGAACGCGCCAAACAGCGTGGCCGCGACAAGCGCCGCCGCACCGGTCAGTGCGAATACCCCGCGCCATCCCGCAAACGGGGCGATGATGGCCGCGAGTATCGGAGCGAGAATGAATGCGAGGTTCGGTCCCGCCTCGTGCATGGCCAGCGCCTTTCCCCGGTGGTGGTCGGGCACCAGCGCGGCAACGGAGGCGACCCCTGATCCGGGATACAGGCCGTTCGCCAAGGCTCCCACGAACAGCACGACGTGGAAGGCAAAGACGGTCTCTACGGTCGAGAGAACCAGAAACGAAACGCCCGTCAACGCCACGCTGCCCACGATGGTCCAGCGATGCGTAAACAGCTTCGCGGCAAAGCCCGATGTCAATAGTCCTGTGGTAAAACCGAAGGCCGCAATCAGAAAAAAACTGGATGCTCGCCCGTACTCGATGCCCAGACCAGAAGAGATCCGCAGCAGCAGCGGTGCGAGAAGGAGACGTGGAAAGACGGCGAAAAACACCATCATGATGAGAAACAGCACCCCCGGCACCGCGGGTCCGAAGCGGTCATTGTCCGACATCTACCGGAATCTCCCTTCCATTCAGCTGACTCTGTAGACCGCGATCTCGTCGGTCAGCGCGGGGCCGCTTGCGGTTGTGTCATCGCCGGTCATAGCGACTGCTCCGTGCCGAATTACCCGCAGATCGGCGTTCTCGCGACGGTCGGAAACCATCACGACGGGCTCACCTTCACGCAGGTCCCTCCGTGCACCCTTCGCCGGCCGAGCCGGTCGGCTGAGAATCAGCGGGCTGTGAGGGGGCGGGCTGCGGCGTGTAACCGGCGCCGCTCACATCACTCACATGAACCACCGATGAGCCCATGACACCGAGCCCGATAAATGCGATTTCCGGTTTCATGCGCCCATTGTGGCGCAGATTCAACGCCTCGTCACCCGGCGCGCATCTCGATTTTCCCGACATCGGAAATCGCCCGCTCGAGATCGCCCCCGTCCAGCGGTTTTGTCACGATCGCCGTCATTCCTGCGGCAAGAAACTGCTCCCGATCCTCCTGCGCTGCGTAGGCTGTTATGGCGATTATAGGTATCGAGGCGGTCTCGGGGTCTGCGGATGCACGGATGCGCTGCGTGGCCTCGATCCCGTCCATCTCGGGCATTTGAATATCCATGAACACGATGTCGTATCCGCCCTGGAGAACCGCCTCCAGCGCAGATCGCCCGTTCGTGACGACAGTGACGCTGTGGCTGAGCTTTTTCAGAAGATGAGTAATGAGCACTCCGTTCAGACGATCATCTTCGGCTACGAGAACGCGAAGGGGTCCGGTTACGGGTCGATCGCCGGTCCCAGGACCGACGGTTTCCTCGAGTGTACCCGCATTCGGGGACGGTTCGGCGACCGGCAATCGTACATGGAACACGGATCCCTCCTCGAGCTTGCTGTCACACCAGAGCGCTCCGCCCATCATCTCTACGAGTCCCCGACTGATCGTCAGGCCAAGCCCCGAGCCTGCCTGCGAGAAGGACGTGTAGTGGAGTCGGGAGAAGCGGTCGAATATGCCCTCGAGCTCGGTCTCCGGGATCCCTGGGCCGGTGTCCCGCACGGTGATGTCGATTTCTCCCGCGGCGGCTTCGCTTTCGCGATAGTCCACGCGCACGTGCACACCGCCGGACTGCGTGTACTTGACGGCGTTCCCCAGCAGGTTCAGTGTCACCTGACGGATGCGCACGGGGTCCGTTCGGATATGCTCCGGCACCGCATTGGAGACGCGGGCGGTGAAGGACAGGCGCTTGCGCTCCGCCTGCGGTCGTATCATCTCCACCACCGACCTGAGGCTTTCCCGAATGGAGAAATCCTGCTCGACGATCTGCAGGCCCCCGCTCTCGATCCGGCTTATCTCGAGAAGATCGTCAACGTGGCGCAACAGGTCCTGTGCTGATTCATCGGCGTAGCGGACGTACTTCTTCTCTTCAGGAGTCTCAACCGTCTCCGAAAGGAGCGAGAGAAACCCCATGATGCCCTGCAGCGGGGTTCTCAGATCATGACTCATATTGCCCAGAAACGCCGTCTTCGCCTGATTCGCGCGTTCTGCTATCAGCCGCTGCTCTTCGAGCTCGGCGGTTTTGGAGCTTACCTCGCGTTCGAGCTCTTCGGAGCGAAGTACGAGACTGCCGGCCAGTGGCCGTACCGTCAGCACCGCGCCGAGCACACCGACAAGCAGCAGCGCCACGACGGAAGCCGATACTCCAAGAAGCCGCTCGCGCAGGGGGCCGTACACTCGTTCTTCAGGAAGTGCTATACCGACCGACCACTGCGTATCCGAGACAGCAGCGGAGGCGCTGGTCCACCCCGGCTCGCCGTACACGGGCTCTCCGCGGTCACCGTTCCAGGCCCAGGAGCCGGCGTTGGACGGGCCGAACGCACCCGTGCAGTCGGTTACAAAGTCTTCTCCCGTGAACAGCGCGGCGTTGCGCGCCAAATCATCCGACGGATCTCCCATGCGGATCACATCCGACAGTGCCTCCGCGTCGAAGAGCACCAGATCCACTCCGAGCCGCTCGCCGTCGGCGGCTTCGATGGGTGCGGCGACAAGAATCCGCGGTGCGCCGCCGTCTTCTCCGTCGTCGTGCGCTCCGCCACCGTCCCGGCCGGCGTCGAGCACTGTCAGCGCAATACCATCGAAGGCCGGCGCGGGGCGACCGCTGTTTGGTACCGGCTCGCCCGCTACCGCCACCACGCTTCCGGACGCATCGAGGCGCGTCACTCCGACGGCGTGGGCCGAGCGTTCGAGCGCGTCTTCAAGCTTCGGTTCGGTAAACGCTCGCAACTCTTCGGTGGTGATCTCGGCGCGCAGGTAGGAGCCGAGCATCTCGCGAATCCGTGTACGGCTCGTTATCTGGCGTGCTGTCTCCTGCGCAGACCGGGCGAACTCTCCCACGGCACGTGCCATGAGCTCCGCGCGGTGCGCGACCTCCCGTTGCTGCGACGTCCGGAGCGCCGCGACGAACGGGCGGGTCGAGACGACTCCGATGGCCGTTCCCATGACAACCAGAGAGGCCAGGACGTAGATGAGTATCCGCCGTCGCAGGATGCGCGCGCGAGAGACACGAGACGAATCAGAGGACAAACTCCCGTTGGACGGCAGATGGGGACGCATCCCCATATCCTCCACTAAATCCAGTAATATGTCAAACTCTTATATCTAATCATCAGAAAGGTCTTTTAGCAGTTCGAAAGCCTCTGTTCCGGCCAGCTGCCTGTTCATCTGAACGTAATCCCACGCCGTGTTGCCGTGCACGTCCTCGTGGCCGGGCTCGGCGCCTGCGTCGAGGAGGTACTCGATCACCTCGGGGTTCCTGTTGAAGAGCGCGGCTGTCATGAGCACCGTGCCACCGTTCTCACCGGAGT
>JAAAOH010000249.1 GCA_009908925.1 Spirochaetota bacterium
GGTTACGGCCGTCAGCACGGCAGGGTCGGTGATGGCCGGCGCGTCGCCACGGGGGCGGAGCTCCACGAGCGCCGAGGCGACTTCCGGCCGCGGAAAGAAAGAAGACGGCTGTATGCGCATGCTCCTCGTTACCGAAAGCCGCGACTGCACGAGAACGGTAAACGCGGAGTAGGTGCGGGTACCCGGGCCTGCGACCATGCGATCGGCAACCTCGTCCTGCACCATGACCAGAAACTGATCGGCGATGAAGCCGGCCTCGATGAAGGAGGCAATGATCACCGCCGCCGATGAATACGGCAGGTTCCCGACGATCGACCGCGGCGGAGGTTTTCCCCCGGCCCGCTCCGGCCAGGTATCGAGGACGTCCCCGGCTACGATCTCCAGGTTTTCCCGGCCCCCGAACTCCTCCCGCAACAGGGAGACGAGCCCGTGATCGATCTCAAACACCGTAAGCTCGACTTCACGGTCGAGGAGCAGCTCGGTGAGTGAGCCCACTCCGGGCCCTACCTCCCACGCCCGTTCCCCGGCCTGCGCCCGCACCCGGGAAACGATCGCGCGTCGCACGTTCCCGTCGACGAGGAAGTTCTGGCCCCAGCGTTTCTTCGGGGTGAGGCCGCGGGCGGACAGTGCCCCGGTTACTTCACGGACTGAGTCCAGGTTCACAGCGGGCCCCACACGGCGTCAGGGTCCTCCGACGCGGCAGCCGGCGCCGCCCCGCCGGGTGCCGCCCCGCTGGTCGGCGCCCCGCCGGTCGGTGCCGCGTCGAGCCGGAGACCGGCCGCACCAATGGCAACCACGAGCGCCCCGGCCACAGGCGCCCATTCCGCGTCCGCATACAGACCGGGAGCGCGCGAGAAATACTCTCCCGTGGCGAGCAGCGCCTGCTCGAGCGCTGCGAGAAGGGCGGAAGCGGCATCCGCGATGAGATCACCCCCCGAAAGTACGGCGGCGATTGCCCCCACACTCACCCACACGAAGAGCACCGCAAGCGGCGCCATCACGAGCGTTGCAATCACCCCGACAGGACGCGCGACGCCGAAGGCGGCAAGCAGAAGTGGCAGTGTGGCGAGTTGAGCTCCCACCGATGCCGCAAGCGGGCGACGCAGGACAGCCGGGAGCACGGGCTGCAACCGGCGATCGAGTCTGCGCCCGACGATGAGAATACCGGCCAGGGCGGCAAAGGAGAGCTGAAACGACAGACCGTCGATCGACGACGGCGCGGCAACGGCAAGCGCGATGAAACTCACCGCGAGAATCCGCATTGGGTCGGGCCGCCGGCCGAGAGCCACCGCGGCTGTCCCGAGGGCAAACATGAGCGACGCACGCGCGAGGGAGGCCCGGAAACCCACGACGCCGAGGTAGACGCCGACGAACCCAAGCGCCGCGAACAGGGCCCGCCGACGCCCCATGAACGGCGCGAGCAGCATCACCGACAGCGCGATGAGAATACCAAGGTGCATACCGCTCAGCGCCAGAATGTGCGCGGTGCCGCTGCGGCGAAAGACATCCTCGGCGTAGGCCGGCGCTCCGTCGGTTCGTCCGAGAAGCAGCGCCCGGGAGAGCCACGCCGCCGGGCCCAGCGCCGACATCGCGCGCTCGACCTTCCGTGCAAGGAGGCCGGTGCTTGCATCAGCAATGCGAGCCAGGCTCCCCGCCCATCCCCGCTCCACGGCGGAGTCGGCAACGAGGTAGTGCCCGTGATCACCGGGGGTGAGGCGCCCCTCGACCCGAATCCTCCGGCCCGGCGCAGGACGCCGCTGCAGACCGTAGACGGGGGCCTCGATGTGCGCCCCGTACTCGCCTGAGGCGGTCTCGACAAGATCGATCTCCATGGTCGTCGACCAGCCCCCTCTGTCGGCCCGAGGGCGTCCGCGGATCGTCCCTTCGGCCACTCGCACGGCTGTCGAGGCCACCGGCAGATGGGTGCGCTCCTCGCCCACCCACACCCCGAGCCGTACCCCGGCGCCGACGAGCAGGCCGAACGCCAGGGCGGCGGAAAGCGCGCCGGCCCGCGCCGCCGCGCTTGTGGCGCCGCCGCAGGCGCCGCTTGCACCCCGCGGGAGATGCAGGAGAACCGCGGCGAGCGCTGCCGCGCCTGCTGCTGCCAGGCCCATGGCCGCCGGAACGCGTGCGGTGAGATACAGAGCGACCGCAGCGCCGCATGCAGCGGCGCCGGGCAGGTTTGTGTCGATTATGTGGGTTCTGCCGGTCATGGGCGTGGAAACCGGCGGCGTTCCGTTCCGTGCACGGGACACGAGGAGAGGGCTGAGCTACTGCTGAATGGCAGCCATCGCCTCCTCGGCAGCTGTCTGCACCTGCGAGGGATACGCCTCGAGGATCGAGGCATAGAAGAGCGGATTGTAGGCAACCGGATACCCGAGTTGCTGCAGGTTGCGGATTGTCGCCATCACGATGCGCGTGTCGTAGGGGCGGTCGTTCTCGGTGTAGCCGTTCAGCAGTTCGAGAAAGCGGCTGAGCCTCTCGGCGGCAGCCTCCGTCCCCATGGTACCGAGCCCCGCAATAGCGTCGAGCACGCGCGCGCGGGTAACCTGTCCACGGTCGAACTCGAGGAAGGTCTGATTGAAGTGACTGATCATGGCGTCGGTGGCTTCGGAGTACTCCCTCTCGCTGATGACCTCTACGGCAAGAAACCGCACCTCCCGGAGGGTGTCTTCGGTGCTGCGGCTCCGCGTCTCGGTGGCGAGTGCATCACGTATCGCTGCGGCGGCTATTGCCGACTTCTGCTCCGCCGTGAGCTCATCCTCGTCCATGAGGAACTCGAGCGCCTGGAGTTTCTCCTCCGGCGAGCGGTTTCCGATGGACTGCGCCGCAAGCTGCACGATGTCTCCCTCCAGGGCATACATCGCCTCGCGCGCCGCAGTGGTGATGTTTGCCGAGTACTGCGCGAGCGCAGCCCCGAGCAGTGGCTCGAAAAAGGATTCGTCTGAGATCCGGGCCATGGCGTCTATCGCGGCACGCACGACCTGAGTGTTGGGACGGTTGCCCCCGACCTGAAGGTTGTTGCGCACCGAAACCCAGTCGCGGAGCCAGGTGATTGTCTCATCATCGTCCCCGCCCACCGCGCCGAGGGTTTGGAGGATGTTCACGCGCATGTCGGGCTCGCGATAGCTTTCAAAGACACGCCTGAGAGCTTCCAGCGCCTGGACGTTTCCCGCCTCTCGCACGCCGACGGCTGCTATCTGCGCCATTTCGCGCATAGCTGCGCTGTTTTCGACCTGGCCGGCGTTGTTCTCGAGAAACTCGGCCGCCTCCAGATACAGCGGACTCATCTCCTGGGCCGGCTCCTCCTGAGCCCGGCGCAGAACCTGAAGCTTGACATCCGGAGAGCCCGACTCGAACGCGTCGAGATAGGTCTGCAATGTCTGGGATTGCTGTGCGAAACCGCCGATCGAAATCAGCACCAACAGAAGAACTACTGCGAAGCGTTTCATCGCCACTCTACCCCCTCGTTCACTACCCCATACTACCCGTTTTGGCCTGGGAATTCAACGAGCGCCCGTCAACCTGTGGCGGTGCGGCTCAGCAGCGAGCGGCGCTTGCTTTCCGCAAAGATGCCGTACACGTATGTGAGGATTTTATTTTTCATCTGCGGTCCGGGAGGCACGGCTTCGATGTGCAGAACCGAAACGTTCTTGTTCTGTCTGAAGTTCACGCCCTTGATCACCCCGGAAATCACCACTTGCTCTTCGTCAATCTCAGTCTGAATCTTCACCGGCAGGCCGGGCTTTGCCCGTCCGCCGACGATGACCGCGGCCCCGTCCTCGGATATGTCGACCATCTTGCAGCGAAAGCCGCCGGTCGTCTCGTAGGCCTCGTCGGCCTGCTGAATCGACCGCAGCGGAAAGATCTGCCCCGCGGTATCGATCTGGGCTCTGACCGAGCTGCGCTTCTGCGTGCGGACGAGCTGATCCGAATGTGTGATGTGGAGAATGGGATAGTTTCGGTCCATGTAGTCGCCGATCACCCGGGACTCAAAGTAGTAGCCCGCGTCGTCGGGCCGCCAGAAGTACACGCTGATCTTCTGCCCCTGCCAGCTTACGCCGAAGGGCAACGGCTTGCCCCGGGGATAGGCCACCGCGAGGTACTTCCGCATGTTCTCGACTATTTTCGAGGTGTACACACCGCCGCCGGGAAAGGTGATCTTGATCGGTTGTTGGGCATCCATACTGCGGCTCGACTGTATGCCGAGCCGGTACTTGGGGAGGTTGAACTCCACGCGCTTGCGGAAGTCGAAGAGCTTGTTGAGGAACTGTATGGAGGCCTCATCTTCACTTTTGTCGTTTGCGCGGAAACTGATGATGGTGCCGCGGATGCAGCGGTCGAGGGTTCGCTCCGACCAGAACAGGGAGGTGGGGTTTTTCAGCCGATTCTCGACGGCGACGCGTCGAAGCAGGTTGAGCTCGCGGAACCTGAAACCATGTTCCTTGCCCCGCACGTAGAACTGGACCCATGGGAACCCGAACCCGCCGTTGCGCTGAATGTAGACAAGGAGCAGTCCGAACAGGACCGCAAAGATGGCAAGCGCTATCCACATGCTGTTTCCAGGGCCTCCTCAGGCACGATCTCCCCGCTCTAAATGTCGGCGGTTTCTCCCTGGAACCTGAACGGCGGGCCGACACGGTTTCCCTTTCCCGGACGGGAGAATATACTCCCACGTATGCATGGGAGTATATATAACGTCAGCCGCCTCTGTAAAGAGATGCTTCTCCTCTTCGCCGTGTTTTTCCTGCCCGGTATCCTCTTTCAGCACGGAGGAATACGGTCCGATGCCTTCGACGCTGCGGGCTACCACCTGGCGGTCATCGTCACGGCCCTCCCGCAGACCCTGCTCATCGTGTACATCCTCTGGATCCAACCCCACGAGGACCTGTCAAGGTTCGGGTTCCGCACCGTGGACTTCCCCGACCTGCTCGCCGCGCTGGTGGCCACCCTCGGGATGTTCGCCCTGCTCGCGGGCGCCGGTGCCGCCGTTCTCCTCCTGCCCGAGACCATGCAGGAGGCAGTCAGAACCGGATTCCGCTTTCGTCTCACCAACGCAGGCGTTCTGCCGCTCGCACTGCTCTCCTCCCTTGCGATTGCATACCGCGAGGAAGCATTTTTCCGCGCCTATCTGCTGACCCGCTTCGAGCAGCTTTCGCTCGGCCCCGTTGCAAGCGTGCTCCTCGCAGCCGCCGCGTTCTCACTCGGCCACATATATCAGGGCTTTGGCGGCGCGCTCATCGCCTTCATCCTCGGCGTCTACCTCGGGTGGATCTATTTGAAGCGACGCAGTGTGCACGTCGTTGCGGTAGCCCACGGGCTCTACAATTTCACGGTACTGGCAATGGGCCTGTTCGGTTTCGAGCTCTCCTGATAGCGGTTTCACTTGAATTATCGCCGCTGGAGTGGTACGTATTATGTAATGATGTCTCTATATAGGAGCAAATCGATGCAATTACGTGCGATTACATACATCACGGTGCTCGCCCTGATCGTCGCCCCCTCGCCGGCGGCCCGAGGAAACAGCGAAGGCGCCGCCACCGAGAACCCCGCGTCCGAGCAGGCGGTGGAGGTGGAGCGCGCCGGTGATTCCGAGCCGGCGACGGACTCGGGTGGCGGCACCGACAAGGCCGGGGAAGACGCGGCCGGGGACGGTGGGGCCGGGAGCGAGCTTTCCGATACCGAGCTCATCGCCCTCTTCTCGGAACTCGGCCTTCAGACACCGAACGCCCCGGTCGACGCCGTCGACTTCGATCTGCCGGTCCTCTCCTCCGATACCAGGCGGAGCCTCTCATCCTTCGAGGGCGATGTCGTCCTTCTGAACTTCTGGGCGAGCTGGTGTCCGCCCTGTATAGAGGAGATGCCGTCGATGCAGGCGCTCTACGAGCGGCTCGGCGGCTCGGGGTTCGAGATCGTCGCGGTGAATCTCCAGGAGGACCCCGCCACAGTGCAGTCTTTCATGGACAAGAACGGGTACGAGTTTCCCGTGCTCCTCGACCGCAGCGGAAGCATCGCGCGTGAGTACGGCGTGCGCGGCATCCCCACCTCCTACGTGGTCAACAGCGACGGCAGGCTGCTTGCGATGCTCGTCGGCCCCTACGAGTGGGACGGTGACGGCATCGTGTCGGCTATCGACAGCATAACCCAGTAGCCCGGGAGAGATAGTCATGGCCGGTGATCTCAACGTATTCCTTGCACTCGCAGCAGGCGTACTGTCTTTTCTCTCACCCTGTGTCCTGCCCCTGATCCCATCATACATCTCTTTCATCGGGGGCGTGTCACTCCAGGACCTGCAGGGCGAGGAGCCACGGCGCGGCCCGGTGGTGGTTCGCACGCTCTTCTTCGTATTCGGGTTCTCGACAATTTTCATCGTGCTCGGGATCGTGTTCAGCGGATCCGGATTCCTGCTCGGCGGGGCGACAACTCTCATCAACTACGCGGCGGGAGCCGTGGTGATCCTGCTCGGTCTCAATGTGATCTTCGACTTCTGGAAGGTGTTGAACTTCGAGCGCCGAATGCACGTGACCTCCGCACCGCGGGGCTACGTCGGCTCTGCGCTGGTCGGCATGGCATTCGGGGCCGGCTGGACGCCCTGCATCGGGCCCATCCTCGCGGGAATCCTCTTCATGGCCGGCCAGACGGGACAGGTAGCCCGCGGCGCGCTGCTGCTCGGCGCGTTCTCCCTCGGTCTGGGAATCCCCTTCCTGCTTGCGAGCATATTCTTCCCCGCCTTTCTCAGGTGGCTGCAGCGGGTCAAGCGTCACCTCAACACGATCAGGGTGGCAAGCGGGGTATTTCTCATGGGGATCGGCGTGCTCATCGCGATGGGCCGCCTGCAGACCCTCAACGGCACCCTCATCAGCGCCGGCACCTCCCTCGGACGCTGGGCCGAGGCCGAGCCCGGCTCCGCGCGCATCGTGCTCGGCCTCGCAGCCCTCGCGGTTGCCGTCATTCCACCTGCCTGGGGGTTCGTGCGCCGGCTGAGGCACGCCGCGAGCACCCGGGGCGGAGCGGGCAGCGCGGTCGGGGTCGGGACCGGCGACGCGCTCGGCGCGGGGACTGCCGCCGGAGCCGGTTCAGCCGACGTTGCCGCGCCGCCGCGACTCCTGGGGCGCTCCGGGACCGTCTTTGCCGCGCTCTTCGTACTCATCGCGGCCCTGCAGCTCGCGGGCCTTCTCGACCTTGCCGAAGTGCTGGAGCAATGGCTGACGTTTCAGGGGATTTGAGGCAGTGCGACGGAAGAGGCGGCGACCCGCGAGCCGGGGAAGGTTACGCCGCAAAGGGCGGTGTCGCGGCCGCCGGCCGCTCGAATCACCCGCCGCGCACGTGGCCGTATGCTTCGATGCGCTTGGCGCGATCCTTGAGAAGCACGTCGCTGCGGCGGCGGCGAAGCCGCGCATAGACTGCGAGCACCCGCTCTTTCATGCGCGAGGCGACGAGATCGGGGTCGTTGTGGGCGCCGCCCTCGGGCTCGGGGATCACCTCGTCGGCGATGCCGTAGGCCTTGAGGTCGTAGGCGGTCATCTTCATGAGTGACGCCGCCTGCTCTGCCTTTTTGGTGTCGCGCAGCAGGATGGAGGCGAAGCCCTCGGGCGAAATGACCGAGTAGACGGTGTTCTCGAGCATGATCAGGTAGTCGCCGACGCCGATGCCGAGCGCACCACCGCTTCCCCCCTCACCGATGATCACCGCGATGACGGGGGTCTTGAGCACCGAGAACTCCTTCAGATTGCGGGCAATCGCCTCACCGATGCCGCGTTCCTCGGCCGAAATGCCGGGATAGGCGCCCGGCGTATCGATGATCGAGAGGACGGGCCGGCCGAACTTCTCGGCCTGGCGGACGAGCCGCAGTGCCTTGCGGTAGCCCTCGGGATGCGCCATTCCATAGTTACGATGGAGATTCTCCTTCATATTGCGGCCCTTCTGATGGCCGATGAAGGTGAAGTGCGTCCCGCCTATTTCGGCGATGCCGCCGACCATCGCCGGATCGTCGGCGAAGGATCGATCCCCGTGGAGCTCGATGTAGCGGTCGCTCATCATGTCGATGTATTCGATGGTGGTGGGACGATCCTGATGGCGGGCCAGCTGCACCCGGTCCCAGGCCCGCATGCCGCCGGCAGCAAGCGACTCGCCCTGCAGCTTCGAAGCAAGCCGCGAGAGGTCCTCGCTTATATCGGGCCGCTCTTCGTCGGCCAGGGCTTTCAGCTCGTCTATCTTTCGGCGGATCTCGTCGGCTTTCATTACCGCTTGTACCTCGAACTGTCGATGAGAAACACCAGCGTGCTCTTGAGCTCATTCCGGGGCACGACCGCGTCGACGAAGCCCTTCTCCTGCTGGAACTCGGAACGCTGGAACCCGTCGGGAAGCTTCTGCTTGATCGTGCCCTCGATGACGCGCGGGCCGGCGAAGCCGATGAGGGCTCCCGGCTCGGCCAGCGTGATGTCGCCGAGCATGGCGAAGGAGGCGGTTACACCGCCGGTGGTGGGGTCGGTCAGCACCACGATCAGGGGCTGACGAGCCTCGTCGAGGAGGGTCGCCGCCTGCGAGGTCTTCGCCATCTGCATCAGGCTGAAGATGCCCTCGTGCATGCGCGCGCCACCGGAGGCCGCAAAGAGCACCATGGGAA
>JAAAOH010000351.1 GCA_009908925.1 Spirochaetota bacterium
TCTCGTCGGCGAGGGATCATCCCGAATCTTTCCCGCCGAGCGCGCGGTCTACGCCGGCCTTCGACGGGGCGACCGCGTCGTTCCCCGCACCGAGAGCGCCCACGCGGCAACCGAGCTCGACCTCGGCGGGCGCACCGTCTACGTTGCCTCCAACAGCGGGAAGACCGCGGAGTGCGTGCACCTGATTCGGCGACTCAGGGAGAAGAGTCACCGGGGAGGAATCGTCGGCATGGCGGGCGGAGCGGACACGCCGGTCGGCGCGGAAAGCGACGACGCCTACATCCTCACCTGCGGCGCCGAACAGGCGGTTGCCGCCACCAAGTCGGTGGTCGAGCAGGCACTGGTCTACGACATCGTCTTCCGCCTCGCTGAAGGTCTTCCGCTTCCCGACCTCTCCCGGCTGTCTGCGGACCTGGCGGCTACGCTCGGGGCGAGCGTTCCCGCCGAGGTGACGCGCCGCATCGCAGGCGCGCCGACCGTCTACTTTGCCGGGCGAACCGACGGAGTGGCCGAAGAGCTCGCGCTGAAGGCGAACGAGATCGTGCGTGCCCGGTCGGATTTTCTTCCCGGCACCTATGCGGTGCACGGAATCGAGGAGGTCATGGATCCCTCGGACGTCCTCGTCTGGATCGATCCCCCGCAGGAGTACGAGACGAAGTTCCGTGAGGTGCTCGAAGACGGCGTGGGGCTCTCGATCGTGGCGATTGCCGCCCGCGAGACCTCCTTTCCCACCATTCGCATCACTGAGACGCCGGATCCCGACACCCGGGCCTATCTCGAGCTTGCCGCAGGGTGGAACCTCCTCATCGAAGCCGGCGTGTCTCTCGGCATCAACATCGACAAGCCCGAGCGAGCACGCAAGGTCGGAAACGAGCTCACCGGAGAGGGCGCATGAGGATTCGACAGCGCAGCGAAGACGGCGGCGAGGGGCGAGCCGCGGTAGCTACACACTCCACTATCTCCGCCGCCTTCTCGGTAGCCGACGTTGAGCGTGAGCGCTGGCTTTTCATCACGCCACACGATGACGACGTGGTGCTCGGTGCCGGCATGCTTCTCGCGCATTCGGCCCGCGCCGGTGTCCGGACAACCGTCTGCGTGGTAACCGACGGGCGCATGGGCTACTGCCGGGCCGATCAACGTGAGGACATCGTGAGCATCCGCGGCGCGGAGACGGAACGGGCGATGGAGATACTCGGCGGAGCGGACATACGGCGCCTCGAGTATCCCGATTGCGACCTCCCGAACCATGCGGGCCGGCGCCGGATCGCGGGCGGAACTGCGAGCGGAGTCGGGTCCGGGGGTGCTGTGGGAAGCAGTGCCGGCGCCGGTCGTGGCGGTGCAACACTCGAGGCCCCCGACCCTCGCGGCGGTCACAGCGGGCTGCAGAACTCCCTCACAGCCCTGCTTCGCGATCTCCGCCCGACCCGGGTCTTTGTCCCGACCGGAGCCGACTACCATCCGGATCACCAGATCGTCTACCGGGAGCTTCTCATCTCCCTGTTCCACGCAACGGGGGCGGTGTGGCCGGAGCTCGGAGCGCCGCTGGACGCACCACCATCGCTGTACGAGATGGCGATCTACTGTGACTTTCCCGCGCCGCCGACGCTGAAGGTGGAGGGTAGCGAAGAGGCATTCGCGGCCAAACTGGAGGCCATCGCAGTCTTCGCCTCCCAGGAGCAGATTTCCGCGATCGTCGAGGGCGTGAGGGCCGCCGGCCCTTTCGAGTACTTCCGCGAGGTCCGCTTCAGTCTCTACGACTCGCGCCACTACGCGGAGCTCTTCCGGGGCGACGAGACCCCATGAGATTCGACGTCTCGCCCGAAACGACAGAGGGCGTGGAGACGATCTGCCTCCGGGACACCGAGACAGGGGCGGCGGCTCACATCCTGCCACAGAACGGTGGGACGGTCTGGCGGCTCGCACTCGGCTGCGGCACCGCCGGGCACGGCAACGACGCAGCCCGCAGCTTCGCGGCGGTCCTGGAAGCCGACGCGCCCGGTGAGCTCGCGGCGAACCCGGGCTTCCGTGGCCGCCTGCTCATACCCTTCAACGACCGCATACCGGGCGGGCGCTATCACTTCGGCGGGACGGATTACAGCTTGCCGGTGAATGAGCCGGATTCCGGGTGCGCCGTTCACGGGCTCGTCTACGACAAACCCTTCTCCGAGGACTTCCGGGAGGCCGACGACTCCCGCGCCTTCTTGCAGCTCTCCTACCGCCTGGAGCCCGACACCTCTCCGGGCTACCCCTTTGCCCTTCTCGTGACCGCCGGCTACCACCTGCACGCCGACCGCTTCGAGCTCAGGCTCGTCGTGACAAATGAGGGCGCGGCGCCGGCGCCGATCACCCTGGGCTGGCATCCCTACATCGTGACGCCCGCGGGCGTGGACGAGGCGCGCATCACCTGCCCCGCCGAGCGCTTCGTCGAGGTTGATCGTGACCTCCTGCCCACGGGCGCGCGTCCGCCGGTGTCAGGTGGCCCGCTCGACTACGAGCAGCCGAAACGCGTCGGGGCCCGGGAGATCGATATCGCCCTCGAGCGGGCCGGGGCCCCGGAAACCGGCGGGGCGAGAACCGTCATCGAGCGCGGGGACGACGCGGTCGTCCTCGAGCAGAGCCTGCCGCCGTTTCGCTACACCCAGCTCTACATTCCGCCGCCGCGCACCTCAATCGCCGTGGAGCCGGTGAGCGCCGCCACCGACGCGTTTAACCGTCCCGAGCTGGGCCTGCGGCGACTCGGGCCCGGCGAGCGCATCGATGGAAAGGTATCGGTGAGGCGTGAGCTGAGGCCACGCACCTCGAGCGATCAGCCGACCTGAGGCGGAACACGCGGGCGCCCCGACGGGCGACCCGGCAGGCGACCCGGCTACGCGAGGCCGGTTGTGTGAAAGCGCACTACCATGTGCACGAGGGCCGTGGCGTCGGCGGCGTTCTCGATGTCGTGTTCGATATCACACTGATAGCGGATGAAGTCCCCCGCTCGAAGGTCCTCCACTCGCTCGCCGACACGAACGCGTATGTGACCCTCGATCACCGTGAGGAACTCCTCCGTACGCGGGAAATGCGGCCGGCTTCGGAGCTCGCCACCGGGTGAGAAGGTCAGCAGATACATCTCGAGATCCTCGACGAGACTGAGGGGCGTCAGGACTCTCATGTGGAGCCCCTCTTCGTCGGTATCGAGCACCGGGATGTCGTCATGGCGCGTCAGATGAAAATGGCGCACGGGTTCGCCGCTCCCGGCGAGTAGCTCGTTGATATCCACGTCGAGTCCCCGCGCGATCTTCCACACCATGGCAACCGTCGGATTCACCTTGTCGGACTCGATCTGCGAGAGCATCGCCTTCGACACGCCGCTGCGCTCGGCGAGCACGTTGAGGGTGAGCCCCTGCTTTGTACGTCGCGCTCTGATATTGGCTCCGATGAGCGGCGGTTGTGAGGTCTGTTCCATGCTCGTCCTCCGGGTAGTCCGCGGTTTGTTTGACATATCGAATCAGTCCGGCTATTCTGTACACTATAGTGAACGGATTTCACTATAATGATACGGGCACCCTCGCGCTTTGTCAAAAGGGGAGCGTCAAAAGGGGAGCAGATGAAACGGGTACTGATAACAGGCGCACTCGGCCAGCTCGGGAGCGAGCTCGCCACCTCTCTCAGAGAGCGTCTCGGGGCCGACAACGTCGTGCTCTCCGATATTCGGACCGACGTCAACCGTGACCTCATTGAATCAGGCCCCTTCGAGCTGCTCGACGCGGTCGACGGACGTGGCCTGTCCGATGTCGTACGTCGCTACGACGTCGACACCGTCTATCACCTTGCCGCGTTGCTCTCAGCAACGGCCGAGACCCGTCCTCAGGAAGCCTGGAACCTCAACATGGGCGGCCTCATCTCGGTTCTCGAAGTTGCACGTGAGCGCGGGCTCGCCGTCTTCACCCCGAGCTCCATCGGCTCCTTCGGCCCTACCACTCCGAAGGACTGGACCTCGCAGGACACCCTCCAGCGGCCCACCTCGATGTACGGGGTGACGAAGGTCGCAGGCGAGCTGCTGTGCGACTACTACTTCCACAAGTACGGGGTGGACGCGCGCGGGGTGCGCTACCCCGGTCTCATCTCCTACAAGACGCAGCCGGGTGGAGGCACCACAGACTACGCGGTGGAGATCTTCTACGCCGCTGTCGAGCACGGCCGCTACACCTGCTTCCTCAAGGGCGACACCTACCTCGACATGATGTACATGCCCGACGCAGTCAAGGCGGCTGTCGACATCATGGATGCGGATCCCGAGCACCTGCGCCACCGGAACGCGTTCAACGTGACCGCGATGAGCTTCTGCCCGGAGGAGCTGGCAGGCTACATCCGCGCCCTCATTCCGAACTTCGACATTTCCTACAAGGTCGATCCGATTCGCCAGGCCATCGCCGACTCCTGGCCGAACCGAATGGAAGACTACGCCGCCCGCGTTGAATGGGGGTGGAAGCCAGAATACGATACCGAGCGCATGACAGCCGATATGCTCGAAAAGATACGGGAGAGATCAAATGTCGCAGAACATGCTCGATGACATCCGAGCAGGAATCGAAGACCTGCGGGCGAAGGGACTCTACAAGAGCGAGCGAGTCCTCACCGGGCCGCAGCAGGCCCACATACGGGTGGCCGGCCCTGGTTCCCGCGCCGGCGCGGGCGGCGACACCGGCGCCGGCGGGGCAGCGGGAGTCGGCACCGAGGCCGGCCGTGAGGTCATCAACTTCTGTGCGAATAACTACCTCGGCCTCTCCAATCACCCGGAGATCATCGCGGCTGCGGCCAGCGCAATGGAGGACCGCGGCTACGGCCTGTCCTCGGTGCGCTTCATCTGCGGAACGCAGGACATTCACAAGGAGCTCGAGCGTGAGGTCAGCCGCTTCCTCGGGACCGAGGACAGCATCCTCTACGCCGCCGCGTTCGATGCCAACGGCGGCGTCTTCGAGCCGCTGCTGGGCCCCGAGGATGCCATCATCTCCGACGAGCTCAACCACGCCTCCATCATAGACGGCGTCCGGCTGTGCAAGGCCGCGCGCTACCGCTACAAACACGCCGACATGGCCTCACTCGAGGAGCAACTGCAGGCAGCCGGCGACGCGCGCTACCGCATCATCGCTACAGACGGCGTGTTCTCGATGGACGGTGACATTGCACCGCTCCCGGGAATCGTTGAGCTCGCCCGGCGATACGACGCGCTGACGATGGTCGACGACTGCCACGCCACCGGCTACCTCGGCCCGACGGGCCGCGGCACCGCGGAGTACTACGGGCTCGAGGGGCAGATCGATATCATCACCACGACGTTCGGAAAGGCACTCGGCGGGGCGTCGGGCGGCTGCACGAGTGGGAGAGGCGAAATCATAGAGCTCTTGAGACAGCGGTCGCGGCCGTATCTGTTCTCGAACACGCTGGCCCCCGCCATCGTGGGAGGGACGCGCCGCGCCCTCGAGCTCATCGGCGAGGACACCTCGCTCAAAGATCGGCTCGAGCACAATGTGGCACGGTTCAAGTCGGCCATCTCGAAGATCGGCCTCGACGTCCTCGACCGGCCGACCGCCATTGTGCCGGTCATGATCCACGACGAGCCCACGGCGGTGGCGATGGCCGACCGCCTGCTCGAAAAGGGAATCTACGTGATCGGGTTCACCTATCCGGTGGTCCCCAAGGGCACGGCCCGGATCCGCGTACAGCTCTCCGCCGCCCACAGCGACGCGGATATCGACCGCGCGGTGGCGGCCTTCGAGGAATCGGCGCGGGAGCTCGAGCTACTCTGAGTCCTGCAGGTTGCCGACTAGCTTCGCAATGATCTTCCTCGGCAGAAGGCGCGGGGCGAGCGTGCCGAGGCGGTTTGAGAAACCGGGGATGGCGACGCGCGTTCCGCGCATGAGCGCCCGGTAGCCGTACTCGGCAACCGATCGCGAGCTCATCATCCCGTACTTCAACAGTTTCGCATTCTCCATCTCCGCTCGCTCCTGGAAGCCGGAGCTGGTGGGACCCGGACAGAGCGCGGTGACAGTGACGCCGGTGCCCGAGAGCTCGGTTGCGATTGCCTCGGAGAAGTGCAGCACGAAGGCCTTGGTGGCGAAGTATCCCGCCATGAGGGGGCCGGGCTGGAACGCCGCGGTGGAGGCAACGTTCATTATTCGGCCACTGCCGCGCTCGACCATACCAGGCAGCAGCAAATGGGTGAGGTGAGTGAGCGCGGTGACGTTTACCTGAATCATATCGAGCTCGCGCCGTCTGTCGTTCTCGTGAAAGCGGCCATAGTTCGCGAAGCCGGCATTGTTCACGAGCACGTCAAGCGCGAGCCCGGCCTCCGCGACGGTGCGGACGATTTCCTCCGGCGCCTCGGGCCGCGAGAGGTCCGAGGCAATCACGATCACGTTGCGTCCATGTTGCTCGCGCAGCTCGACTGCAAGTGCCTCGAGCTTGTCCGCACTGCGGGCAACGAGCACGAGGTCATAGCCCTCCTCCGCAAGCTTCCGCGCGAGCTCCAACCCGATACCGCCCGAGGCTCCGGTAACGAGCGCTGTGTGTGTGTTGTGTGCATCATTCATCTCCCACCCACATAACCGACTACGCCGCGTTTGCGCAACCCCGCAGGCTCGGCCGAGGGCCACGTCGCCGAAAAATTGTTGACCGCAGCACTATCCCATTCCATAATTGTGGATCGCACGCGTACGGGAAGGAGGCAGCAATGGCGGAGGAAATGTACACCCCGGATTTCGCATGGCAGAGCTCGACACGTCTACGCTCGATGGACGACTACCAGGCGCTGTACCGACGCAGCATCTCTGATCCCGACGGCTTCTGGGGCGATATCGCCAGGGATCGGCTCAGCTGGGAGCAGGATTTCCACACGGTCTCGGATACCGACTTCGAGTCGGGAACCATCTCCTGGTTCCTCGGCGGCAAGCTCAATGTTGCCTATAACTGCGTCGACCGTCATCTGGAGACGCGAGGAGACAAGGTTGCCATTCTCTGGGAGGGTGACACCCCCGACCAGGTCAAGCGCATCACCTATCGCGAACTCTACCACTCGGTCTCCCGTATGGCCAACGTGCTCAAGCGCTGGGGCGTGGGAAAGGGCGATCGTGTGGCCATCTACCTTCCGATGATCCCGGAGGCGGCCGTGGCGATGCTTGCCTGCGCGCGCATCGGCGCCGTCCATACCGTGGTCTTCGCCGGGTTCAGTGCCGACGCGCTGCGCGATCGCATTCAGGACGCCGAGGCGGTGGCGGTCATCACCGCGGACCAGGGAGTGCGGGGAGGGAAGGCCATCCCCCTCAAGCGAACGGTTGATGAGGCGGTCATGGCCGCGCCGAGTGTGAAAAACGTATTCGTGGCCCGGCGCACCAATGCAACTGTGCCGATGTTCTCACCGCGCGACGTGGAGCTCGGCGAGGCGATGGAGAAGCAGCGCCCCTACTGTCCGGCGGAGTCCATGGACGCCGAAGATCCCCTCTTCCTGCTCTATACCTCGGGCAGCACCGGCAAACCGAAAGGCATTGCGCACACGACCGCCGGCTATCTCCTCTATACGTCGCTCACGCACGAGTACGTGTTCGACTATCGTGAGGACGATGTCTACGCCTGCGTCGCCGATGTGGGGTGGATCACCGGTCACAGCTACGTCGTTTACGGGCCGCTCGCAAACGGCGCCACGACGGTGATGTTCGAGTCCACGCCGGTCTTCCCCGACCCGGGCAGGTACTGGGACATGGTCGAGCGCCACGGTATCACCCAGTTCTACACCGCCCCCACCGCGCTTCGCGCGGTTGCTCGTGAAGGTGACGACTGGGTGAAGAAGTACGACCGATCCTCACTGCGGGTGCTCGGCACGGTGGGCGAGCCCATCAACCCCGACACCTGGGAGTGGTATTATAGGACCGTCGGCGAGGAGCGATGCGCCATCGTTGATACGTGGTGGCAGACCGAAACCGGCGGCATCATGATAACGCCGCTTCCCGGCACCACGCCCATGAAACCGGGGTCGGCCACACTGCCCTTCTTCGGCATTGAGCCGGTGGTCCTCGATGAGCAGGGAAACGAAATCGAAGGGAAGGGCGTATCGGGACTGCTCGCGGTGAAGCGTGCATGGCCGAGCATGGCGCGTACGATCTACGACGATCATCCCCGCTTCGAGAAGACCTACCTCACGCCCTATCGCGGCTACTACTTCACCGGAGACGGCTGCCGTCGTGACGAAGACGGCTACATGTGGATTACCGGCCGGGTGGATGACGTGATAAACGTCAGTGGCCACCGCATGGGGACAGCCGAGGTGGAGTCCGCCCTCGTGAATCACCCCGCCTGCGCCGAGGCCGCCGTCGTCGGGTTCCCGCACGAGATCAAGGGACAGGGCATCTTTGCCTATGTGGTGCTGTCCGAAGGCTGGGACGACGATGCGGAGCTCATCGGAGAGCTGCGGGGCGAGGTGCGCCACCGCATCGGCCCGATCGCCACCCCCGACCATATCATCGTGGCAAGGGGTCTGCCGAAGACCCGCTCGGGCAAGATCATGCGACGCATCCTCAGAAAGATCGCCGAGCGGAGAACCGACGAGCTCGGCGATACGAGCACCCTCGCC
>JAAAOH010000257.1 GCA_009908925.1 Spirochaetota bacterium
CAGAAGGACGAGCGAAACATCCCGCTTCAGAAAGTCGGCGTGAAGAATCTGCGCTACCCGGTGACCGTCCTGGACAAACAGACGGGCACGCAGCCGACGATCGCCACGGTGGACATTTTTGCAAGCCTTCCGCACCACTACAAAGGCACTCACATGAGCCGCTTTATCGAGGTGTTCAATAATCACTACACCGACATCCAGATGCCTACCTTTCTCGACATGCTCGAGGAGGTGCGCGAGGCGGTCGAGGCGGAGGCGGCGTACTCGGAGGTATCGTTTCCGTATTTCATGAAGAAGCAGGCACCGGTGAGCGGGCAGACAAGCATCATGTCCTACACCTGTAAGTACATCGGTTCGGTCTCCGACCACGAGCGACGGTTCTACGTGGGCATCGAAGCCCCGGTACAGACCGTTTGCCCCTGCTCGCGGGAGATCTCCAGCCGCGGCGCACACAACCAGCGCGGCACGGTGAACGTGATGGTCAAGCTCGGCCCGTTCTTCTGGATCGAGGACGTCATCGATATCATAGAGAGTTCTGCCTCGTCGGGACTCTATACACTCCTCAAACGCGAGGATGAGCGCTACGTAACCGAGACCGCCTACGACAACCCGGTCTTCGTCGAGGACCTGGTGCGCGAGGTGAGCGTGCGGATCGAGGAGCTCGATCACTTCCCCTGGTTCAGCGTGGAAGCGGAGAACGCGGAGAGCATTCACAATCATGAGGCCTACGCCTACGTGGAGCGAGGAAGCGATGAGTGAGCAGTACCGTGTAGCATCGACTCCGGACCGGATCCCGATTCGCCGGGTCATCGTCAGTGTCGCCGACAAGAGCAATCTGGAGGCTCTGGCGCAAGGCATTCTGGCGGTCAACCCGGACGTGGTCTTCTACTCCACCGGCGGCACCTATGCTCGCCTTGCCGAGCTTCTCGGAAGCCGGACCGCGCGTAATCTCGTTTCCATCTCTGAGTACACCGGGCAAGAGGAGATGGCCGGGGGGCTCGTGAAAACCCTCGACTTCCGGATTTACCTCGGACTGCTTGCCGACGCGGAGAACGCGGAACACATGCGCCATCTTCAGGAAGCGGGTGCAGTCGCTTTCGATATGACGGTTGTAAACCTCTATCCATTCTCGCGGCAGGTTGCCGAGAATCCCCACGATCTCGAAGGAGCCCGACAGAACATCGACATCGGCGGGCCGACGCTGATTCGCGCCTCTGCAAAGAACTTTCTTCGGGTCGCGCCGGTGTGCAATCCCGACAGTTACGGCGCTCTTGTCGAAGAGTTGCGGGAAAGCAGCGGCACTCTGGGCCTTGCAACGCGCTTTCGGCTCGCACGCGAGGCGTTCTCGCATACCGCCCACTACGATACCGGTATCAGCACATGGTTCGACAGCCACAGCGACATTTCTCTCGATACGGTCTACACCCTGACTCGCACACCAACGGAGTGACGGATGAGCAAAGATAAGCTCTCGGCGATGTACAGACAGATACACCCAGACCTCTTCCCGCGGATGATGGAACTATCCTTCTACGACAATCAGCAGCGACAGACGCTCATCTACGAGAAAGTCGACTGGGTGGTCGACGGCGAGCGCAAGGGGCTGCGCTATGGAGAGAACCCGGACCAGGAAGCCGCACTGTATCGTCTTCAGAACGGTAACCTCTGCCTCGGAGAAGTGGAGTGTATTCAATCGGGACAGCACCTGGCGTCCGATGTCGAGCTTCTGCAATCCGGAAAACATCCGGGCAAAATCAACATCACCGATGCGGACGCGGCGCTGAACATTCTCCGATACTTCGATGATGGCCCCGCCGTCGCCATCATCAAGCACAACAACCCCTGCGGCGTGGCCGTCGGTGGAACCGTGGCAGAGGCCTACGCCCGCGCCTTCGATGCCGACCGCATCGCGGCGTTCGGCGGCGCTGTGGGGGTGAACGGGCCGGTGGACGAGGAAACAGCACGACGCATCGCCTCGCACTACACGGAGGTTGTGGTTGCGCCCTCCTACACCGACGCGGCGCTCGCGGTGTTCACCGAGCGCAAGAACCTCCGGGTGTTGCGTATCGCGAATATGGACCGCCTTTCCGCCTTCGTGGGTACGCGGGTGGTGGACCTGCATTCCCTCATGGACGGTGGCGTCATCGTGCAGTGGTCCGCCGTTCCGACACTGCCCGACGTCCAGCATATGGAACCCGCCCGCACCGAGCATAAAGGTACTGAGCATGTGGTCCGCCGCGCGCCGACACCGTCGGAGGCTCGCGACCTGCGGATGGCATGGATCGTGGCTGGCGCTGTGACCAGCAATACAATCGTGTATGTGCGCGATGGCGTCACGGTCGGAATCGGTACCGGGGAACAGGACCGCGTCGGCGCCGCGGAGATTGCACGCGACAAGGCCCTGCGAAAGGGGCTCGAGCGGGAGGCGTGGCGGCTCCACGGCGCTTCGTTCTCCGAGCTGGATGAAAGCGCCGCGGCGGAGGTCCGTCGAGTGGTTGATGACGACTGCGGCGGGCTCAAAGGGGCGGCCATGGCCTCCGACGGATTCTTTCCGTTTCGTGACGGGCTCGATGTCGGTGTTGCCTGCGGCGTTACGGCGGTCATACAGCCCGGCGGGTCGCTGCGGGACTGGGAAGTGATCGAGGCCTGCAACGAGCAGAACGTGGCGATGGTCTTCACCGGCCAGCGCGCGTTCAAGCATTGACGGCGCGACCGGGAGCGCCAAGAGCAGGCGGCGGAAGGAGAGAAGCTGTCATGAATGAGCTGGTACCACGCGAGAAACTGGAGCGACAGGGGATGACGGGGATCGTCAGCAGTGCCTCCGGCCTGGGGCTCCTGCTCCTGCGGGGGCTCACGCAGTTCGGCGCCGGGTTGTCTCTGCCCGGGCTCATCGTCGGCGGGGTTCTCACCGTGGCGGGGCTCGGCCTGTCCTCGGGCAAAAAGGCGGATCGCATCGGCGGAACGGTCATTGCCGGAGGCGGCCTGCTCACCGCGGTTGCCTCGTTGCCGCTGGTCGGCGGACTGGCGTCGGGGCTGATGTGGCTCGGCGGTCTCGGTCTCCTCGGGACCGGGGTCGTGAACATCTTCCGCTTCGTTCGTGGGCTCAGGGCCCGGAGGTAAGTGCGGCATGCCGTGGAAACTGATTGTCTTTCTGGTCGTAGTGGGTCTGATTCTCGCCTTCGTGGGCTTCAACGCGGCCAATGTCTCCGACGTCTCCTTCGGATTCTACCGCTTCGACGACGTACCCATCTTCATCAGCCTGTTCGTCGCCTTCTTTCTTGGCGTTCTCGTGACGCTCCCGTTCACGTTTCGCCGCCGCTCAACGCGTGCTCGGAAACAGCCGAAAAAGGAAGTGGGAGGGGACGGCGCCCGGGATGAGAACGAACCAGAGCACTCACAGGTCTGACGCGCTGAGGCGCGTAACACGAGCACAGCCAACGACGGTGTTCGCGCTCGGCGTTGCACTCCTGACACTACTGCTCACCACACCACTCGCGGTCGCCCAGGATGCAGGTGATTCCGGTACGGGTCGCCCCACGGACGCCGAGCGCTCCGGCCGCCCCGAGCAACGCGAATCCGCTCGCACCGACTTCCCGGAGCTTCAGAATCGACTGGCCGCGGAAGATCTATCCGAGGCGGAACGTCTCGAGCTCATGAAGACTGCCGCGGACCGCGCTCCGACCGTTTCTGCCGCGCTCGATGTGCTCAGCACCCACCTTGATCGACTGAGCGGACCCCGCCGGGCAGCGGCGGTGGCAGCCGCTGCCGAACTCCATGCTCTTCGAGGTGATCTCGAAAGCGCCGCCGATTCCTATGCGGAGGCAGCCGGGATCGCGGCGATCGGGGAGGCCGCCGCGGCGCGCTATCGGCTCGAGGAGGCCACCATCCGGCTCGAGATGGGGGAGGTGGATTCGGCGTCACGTCTTGCCGAAGGGGTGGTCGGCGACTCCCGGGATCCGCGCATTCAGCGACGTGCCGCGCTGTTGCAGGCCCGCGCGCGTTCGGCTGCCGGAGATACCGAGGCAGCATTCGATCTCACACGCACACTCTCGGAGGCGGAACACGCTCCGACACTCAAGCCGGCAACGCTGCTCTTCCTCTATCGGCTTGCGCGTCGGCTCGAGCGGGCCGGTGAGGCGGAGCGCGCGCGGAGGCTGCTTTCGGAGCTCTATCCGGACAGCCCGGAGATGATGCTGGTCTCGGGGGGAAGCGAGGTAAGCGGGTTTCCCGGCCCCTCGGCATTCCTCGGTGCCGATGCGCTGACGCCACCAGCCGACGCGACTGACAGCGCGGAGGCGGGCTCCGCCGTGGCGAACGCGACCGGGGCGGCCTCGGCTGCTGACGGCGCCGGTTCCGGGGGTGAGCCACGGGGAGTACAGGTTGGTTCGTTCAAGAGCATGGAGAACGCCCGTGACATGCGCCGGGAGATGTCGTCGGCCGGCTTCACCGCGGAAATCGTGGATGCCCCGGGGAGCGAGTTCCACCGCGTGATTATCGCTGTGCCCGAAGGCAGCGATCCTCAGCGACTCCTTATCAGACTCAAGGAAGAGGGTTTCGAGGGCTTCCTCGTCTTCGACGAGTAGGCGGCGGCTCAGGCGCCGTCCGAACCGTCCTCCGCAGCGGCCTGTGACGCCCCACCATCATCATCATCATCTTCTTCGAGCTCTTCGGTCTGCTCCAGCGTGATTGTCTCGTTGCTTGTAGGCTCAACTCCGTTGACGCGCACGCGCGCAGGCGTAAGCTCGAGGCGGCGCACGATGCGCTGCTCGGTCCGATTCTCCGAGTAGGAGAAGGCGTAGGTGCGGTTCTCGACGACGAGCCCGTTGCTGTTGATGATTTTGAGCCGGAGCACGTCACGGTCGAGGCGGTAGGCCGCGAATCCCCCTTCGAGCTTTTCATCCCCGGTGCGCATGGTGAAACGGGGAGAGGCGAAGAAGATCTCCATTCCACTGTCATTGCTGTAGAGCCCCTGGAGGTCTGCGTCGGTAGACCGGGCAGGGTCGGGCCCTGAGGTGAGCAGGGTATCGCGGAGGCCTTGCGTGAGCTTGCGGTAGGTCCCGTTCCAGTTCTCCGCATCTTCCATTCGAAGCGAGACACGGTCGATGGCGGCCACCGAAATGGAGATTTGCCGGCGAATGTTCTCCAGGGACTCGTTGCGCACGTTCACCCAGACACCGGGACCGGCGCGGTAGATGGTCTTGTGGGAATCCATCCAGATGTAGGACTCGAGCGTTTCGCCGCCGTGAAACGTTATACGCTCATCGGCCGGATCGAAGAAGATGATCTCCCCCGCGGGCTCGGTAGCGTCCTCTCCCACTGACCGATACCAGGGACCGGCAAGGAACTGTTCGAATCCGTCGACGTCTCCCTGGTAGAGCTCGCTCAACTGTTCCTCTTCGATTCGGCTCCCTGGAATGGATTCGGTGCTCGTCTGAACGTAGGAGTCCTCCGCCTGTCGCCAGAAATGGGTGTGCTTCACCAGGTCGAGCATGTTCTCCGATTCGGAGTCACGACGGTAGACGACGATGGGGAAGCTCTGACCGCTGGTTTGTACAGCCTGATAGGCCTCCGAGCGCTCGGCTTCCTCGATCTCGATACTGGCATCGCTCGTAAAGGATGCGATGCTGCGGTAACGTAGCCCGAACCCGCCGAAGGCCGAGGTTCGCTTGAAAACATCGAGGGTCTGATGGCCGTCGTTGTTCATGCCGAACGCGACAATCTCCAGATCGTGATCCCCGGTGAGGTCTTTTGTGTAGAGGGCAAAGGTGCGAACGTTCGTGGCCTGCGTGGTGCCTTCCCACGCCGGAACGTAGGAGTTGCGGATGCTGTCAAAATCCGCAACGAGCACGTGGATGCGGTCTTCGGAATCGTCGCGGCGTTTGAAGACGATAATCTGCTCGTCCGCCTGATCCACGTCGAGGTTGATATCGATGGCCTGGGAGGGAACCGCGTCCTCCGACATGCGGACCTTCACGTCGGTGGCGACGTCCGTGTTGCGAATCGAAAGCGAGGGCTGCCCCCGCGAGGCCAGCGTTATGCCTTCTCCGGCCTCCGGAACGACGACCTGATTCGTCTCGACCCGTGGCGGGGGCTCGCGCTCCTCCGCACAGCCGGCGAGCACGAGCACGGCCATTGTTGCGAAAACCGAAATACGGTACAGTTTCATGGTCGCATTATCACTGTTTTGAGCACTTTTTTGAAGAGTCAATCTTCGGGATCCCCCGGGAGGCCGCGCGAATGGCGCTTGAGGAAACACTGAGTTATGACGATGTCCTGCTGCTGCCGGGGCATGCGGATTTTCTGCCGACCGAGGCAGACGTGCGAACGGATCTGGCGCCGGGGATTTCGTTGAACGTGCCGGTGCTGTCGTCGGCGATGGATACCGTGACCGAGGACGGCCTCGCCATCGCGCTCGCGCTCCAGGGCGGTCTGGGCGTGATTCACCGGAACATGTCGCCTCAGCAACAGGCAAATCAGGTGCACAAGGTCAAACGCTTCCTCAACTGGGTCATCGAGGCACCGATGGTGGTGGAGCTCGAGCAGACGGTCGGCGAAGTATGGCACGTGATGCAGCACAACGGCATCTCCGGGTTGCCGGTCGTGCAGCGCGGGGAGCTCAAGGGCATCATCACAAGCCGCGACATGCGCTTCTGCAGCGATTTCTCCCTCTCCGTTCGGGAGGTCATGACACCGGATCCGGTAGTTATGCAGGGAAACCCGAGCATTTCTGCGGCGAAGTCGAAGTTCGACGAGCACAAGATCGAGAAGCTTCCGGTCGTTGATGACGAGGGGCGCCTGACGGGGCTCATTACGGTGAAGGACATCGAGAAGCACGAGGCCTATCCTTATGCCGCGACCGACGCATCGGGCCGGCTTCTCGTCGGTGCCGCGGTGGGTCCGAACGATCTCGAAAAGCGCCTGCCTCTGCTACTCGAGAGCAAAGTCGATGTTATCGTGATCGATACGGCGCACGGCGACTCTGCAAACGTCGTGCGCTCCATCGAGTACATCAAGTCCCACGCCCCCGTGACCGTTGTCGGCGGGAACGTGGCCACCGCGGAGGGAACGCGTCGGCTCATCGATGCCGGGGCGGATGCTATCAAGGTCGGTGTCGGGCCGGGTTCGATCTGCACGACCCGGGTCGTTGCCGGCATCGGCGTGCCGCAGTTTTCGGCGGTGCGGTGGGCCTCGGAGGAAGCTGCAAAGCACGGCGTGCCCGTGATCGCCGACGGTGGTATCAAGTATTCCGGTGACGTCACCAAGGCCCTCGCCGCTGGCGCGCATGCAGTGATGATCGGGAGCCTCTTTGCCGGTCTCAGAGAAGCACCGGGGCGCGAGGTTATCTACGAAGGCCGCATTTTCAAGGCCTACCGCGGAATGGGCTCGATCGGCGCGATGAAGGAAGGCTCGGCCGACCGCTATGCTACGGCCGAGGGTGAGGAGCCCGTACCGGAAGGTGTGGAAGGGCGCGTACCGTACAAAGGCGAGCTCGCGCCGTTTCTCGCTCAGCTCGTTACCGGGCTGAAGAAGGGGATGGGTTACTGCGGAACAAAAACACTCGGCGAGCTCCGCGAATCCGCGAAGTTTATCCGCATCTCTGCAGCGGGCCTGAAGGAAGGGCACGTGCACGACGTTACGATGGTGCAGGAGCCGCCAAACTATTCACGCTGATATTCCCGGCGGCCACCTCCTCGGTGCCGACCGCCCGGCGGAAGGGACATAGAGATCATGAAACTGGTAGTAATCGGAGCCCAGTGGGGCGATGAAGGCAAGGGCAAGATCGTTGATTTCCTCGCCAGGGATGCGGACACCGTTGTCCGGTTCTCAGGCGGCGCGAACGCCGGACACACGATCGTTCACGGCAGGGATACCTACAAGCTCCACCTGGTTCCCTCGGGCATCGTCTACGAAGACAAGCGTGTCATCCTCGGCACCGGCATGGTAATCGATCCCGAGGCCCTGGAAAAGGAGCTCGAGGAGCTCTCCGGCGCGGGGGTGGTCTGGGGCGGTCGGGTTCTCATTTCCGATCGGGCGCATCTGGTGCTTCCGCGATACAAGCGGATGGATAAGGACCTCGACACGAAGCGCGCCCAACCCATCGGGACGACCGGTCGCGGGATCGGGGTCACGTACTCGATGAAGTCCGCTCGAGACGGTGTGCGGGTAATCGATGCCTTCGATGACACGCTGCTCGCCGCGCTTTCCGCTGAGGACCGCGATTTCCTTCTTGAGCACCGCGAGTTCTTCCGCGAGATGATGGTCGACGTGAACTCCTACATGACCGACCACGACAATGAGAACGTTCTGCTCGAGGGTGCACAGGGGACACTGCTGGACCTCGACCTCGGCACGTATCCCTTTGTATCCTCGGGCTCCTCCTCCGCCAACGGAGCGGCAGTTGGGGCCGGATTCGGGCCGCGCGAGCTCGACCGCGTGGTGGGCGTGTGCAAAGCCTATTCAACCCGCGTGGGAAACGGTCCCTTCCCCACGGAGTTCGAGAGCGAGCGGGACGGGGACCTCGAGCATGTCATCCGCGAGCTCGGCCACGAGTAC
>JAAAOH010000044.1 GCA_009908925.1 Spirochaetota bacterium
CTCCGCCATTCTCGAGGAGGGTGCTCAGGCCTACGCCCGGGTCGGTACCGAGGACAGCAAGGGCACCAAGGTCTTCGCCCTTGCCGGAGCCGTGCGAAATACCGGCCTCGTTGAGGTGCCGATTGGGACCACGCTCGGAGAGCTTATCTACGACATCGGCGGCGGCATCAAGAACGACAAACCCTTCAAGGCCGCCCAGGTCGGCGGTCCCTCCGGAGGGTGTGTGCCCCGGCAGCACCTCAACGTCCCGCTCGACTACGCCTCTCTCGAGAAGCTCGGCGCCATCATGGGCTCGGGCGGTCTCATCGTCATGGATGACTCCACCTGTATGGTGGACGTTGCCCGGTTCTTCCTCGAGTTCGTTCAGGAGGAGTCCTGCGGCAAATGTACCCCGTGCCGCGTCGGCACCAAACGGATGCTCGAGATCCTCGACCGGATCTGCGAGGGCCACGGGGAGTACGAGGACATCGACCGGCTCATCGAGCTCGGCACCGAGATCAAGGAAACCGCCCTCTGCGGACTCGGCCAGACCGCGCCGAACCCGGTACTCTCCACCATCCGCCATTTCCGCGGCGAGTACGAGGAGCACATCCGCGACAGGCACTGCGAAGCCGGTGTCTGTCCCTCTCTCGTGCGCGCTCCCTGCCAGTCGGCCTGCCCGGCAGGCGTGGACGTACCCGGCTTCGTCAGCCTCGTGGGAGAGAAGCGCTACGCGGAGGCCCTGCAGCTGCACCGCGAGCGCAACCCCTTTGCCGCGGTATGCGCGAGGGTGTGCTTCCACACCTGTGAAGAGAAATGTCGCCGTCAGTCCCTCGACGCATCGGTTGCGATCAGGGCGGTCAAGCGGCACATGGTGGATCAGGAGGTTGTCGTTCAGCTTCCCGAAGTGCGGGAGAACGAGGAAAATGCGGCTCGAAAGGTGGCCATCGTCGGGGCGGGTCCCGCCGGCCTCTCCTGTGCTTACTTCCTCGCCCGCCTCGGTTACCGTCCGGAGGTCTTCGAGGCGATGCCCCGGCCCGGCGGCATGCTCGTGCAGGCGATTCCCGCCTACCGACTGCCTCGAGAGACCATCGCGCGCGAGATCCGCATGATAGAGAATCTCGGCGTTACCATACGGACCGAGTCGCGGCTCGGGACCGACTTCACGCTCGACGGGCTGCGAGCCGACGGTTACGAGGCGGTCTTCCTCGGACTCGGCGCACCGCAGAGCCTGCCGCTCGAGGTGCCCGGTGCCGACGGTGACGGCGTGGTGCCTGCGGGAGATTTCCTCAGGCAGTACAACGTACGCGGATCCGTACCGGTGGGGAAAAAGGTCCTCGTGGTCGGCGGCGGAAATGCCGCCATCGACGCGGCGCGGACGGCGCTACGGCTCGGTGCGGAGGTGACCATCATCTACCGACGTACGCGTGAGCAGATGCCCGCCTACGCCGAGGAGATCGAAGAGGCCATCTCCGAGGGCGTGAGGCTCCTGCCCCTCGTCCAGCCCACCGAGGTTCTCCGGGATTCCGCCGGGGGCGTCGCCGCTGTTCGCTGCGTGGAGCTCTCCCTCGGAGAGTTCGACAGAAGCGGCAGACGGAAGCCGCAGCGGCGAGAGGCCGAGCCCTTCGAGATCGACGCCGATCAGGTCATTGTCGCAATCGGGCAGCGCCTCGACGGGGCCGAGCTCGGCGAGAACCACGAGGTGAAACGAGATGACGACGGCTTCCTGCGGGCCGATCCGGTGACCGGCCAGGCCGCGGACCCCTGGATATTCTCCGGCGGGGACGCCGTGCTGGGACCGGCCTCGGTCGTAGAGGCAATTGCTGCCGGCGAGCGGGCAGCCTACGGCATCGATCTCTACCTTACAGGGGAGGAGCACGCCTTCTGGCGACAGGACCGGCCGGTGGATACCGCGTTTGACCCGGACGCCGACCCCTCGCCCGACCAGCGTGAGCCGCTGGAGACGATCCCTGTGGACCGGCGTCGGCACAACTTTTCCGAAGTAGAGCTGCCCTGGTCGGAGGCGATTGCCGTCCGACAGGCACACCGATGCCTGCGCTGCGACTACGGGAAGACCCCGGCAAAGGAGGACGTCCATGCCTAAGATCACGATAAACGGACATGAAATAGATGCACCGGCGGGCAGCACCATACTCGATGCGGCGGGAATTGCCGGAATCCGCATTCCGACGCTCTGCCACCTCGAAGGCCACGAGGCCCTCGGTGCATGCCGGGTGTGCGTCGTCGACCTCGAGGGAGCGAAAACCACGGTGCCCGCCTGCGTAACACCGGTTACCGACGGCATGACGGTGCGCACCAATTCGGCGCGCGCACGGGCCGCGCGGAAGACCGTGGTGGAGCTCCTGTTGAGCGAGCACGACGGCGACTGTCAGTACTGCGGGCGCGCCGACGACTGCGAGCTCAAGCAGCTTGCGTGGGAGCTCGGGATTCGGGAGGAGCGGTATGCGGGAGAGCGAACGCCGGCGCATATCGACGCCTCCACAGCCGCACTCGTGCGAGACGCTTCCAAGTGCATCAAATGCCGCCGCTGCGTGACGGTGTGCTCCGAGGTCCAGTCGGTCTCGGCCCTCTCCCCCCAGGGGCGGGGCTTCGCCACGCAGATCGGTCCGGCCTTTGCAAACAACCTCGACACCACCGCCTGTGTTCAGTGCGGGCAGTGTGCCGCCGTGTGTCCCGTGGGCGCGATCACCGAGCAGCGCCATGTTGACGCGGTATGGGCGGCCCTTGATGATCCGGAGCAGCTCGTCGTCGTACAGACCGCACCGGCAATCCGTGCCGCCCTCGGTGAGTGCTTCGGATACCCGGCCGGAACACGCGTTACGTCGCAGATGACTGCGGCACTTCGCCGGCTCGGGTTCGACAGGGTGTTCGACACCGACTTCACCGCCGACCTCACCATCGTGGAGGAGGCCAACGAGCTCCTGCATAGACTCACCCGGGCCCTGGTGCACGGAGAAGAGGTCGCCCTGCCGCAGTTCACGAGCTGCTCGCCGGGCTGGATAAACTTCGCAGAGCACTTCTTCCCTGACATGCTGGACAATCTGTCGAGCTGCAAGAGCCCCCAGCAGATGTTCGGCGCCCTTGCCAAGAGCTACTACGCCGAAGAGCTCGGGATCGACCCGGCGAAGATGACGGTCGTCTCGGTCATGCCGTGTACCGCGAAGAAGTACGAGGCGGCCCGGGACGAGATGACGGACAGCGGCGTGCGGGACGTTGATTACGTGCTGACCACCCGCGAGCTCGGCGAGATGATCCGCGAGGCCGGCATCGATTTTGCCGCGCTGCCCGGAGAAGAGATGGACGCACCGCTCGGCATCTCAACCGGCGCCGCCGATATCTTTGCGAATACCGGCGGCGTCATGGAAGCGGCACTGCGGACGGCTCATCACGTCATAACCGGCCGGCCCCTGCCGACCGATCAGATGCATGTCGCACCGCTCGCCGGCCTCGAGGGGGTCAAAGAGGCGTCGGTGACCATCACCGATCCCGTCGACGCGTGGGATTTCCTCGATGGGGTGGAGGTGAAGGTGGCGGTCGCGCACGGACTCGGGAACACGCGGGGCCTGCTCGAGCGGATCCGGGGTGGAAAGGCGACCTACCACTTCGTGGAGGTCATGACCTGTCCCGGCGGATGCATCGGAGGTGGCGGTCAGCCACGGATGACGACCGACGACGTGCGCCGTGCACGCATCGAAGCCATCTACGAAGAAGACGAGCAGAAGCCGATCCGGATGTCGCACGAGAATCCTGCGGTGATTGAGCTCTACGAGCGCTTTCTCGAGAAACCGCTCGGCGAGAGATCGCATCACCTGCTTCACACCTTCTACGAGTCGCGGATGAAGGAAGTCGCGTTATAGGGGAGCGAGGCGCGGGCCGCAGACGCGGCGACAGCCGGGGCCTTGCGCCCGCTGCGGTGTCAGTCGGCCTGCGCTCCCGTCTCACCGGCGCGTCCGCGTGCGGTGCGCCCGCGTGCGGCGCCCCCGGGCGCTCAGCCGAAGCGGCCCTGAATGTAGTCTCGCGTCCGGTCGTCCGCGGGGTTGGAGAAGATCTTCTCGGTCCTGTCGATTTCGATCAGGTAGCCGTTCAGGAAAAACGCGGTGTAGTCGCCGACGCGTGCGGCCTGCTGCATGTTGTGCGTCACGATAACCACCGTGTAGCGCTCTTTGAGCTCCTTGATGAGATCTTCGATCCGGCTGGTGGCGATGGGATCGAGCGCGGATGCCGGCTCGTCCATGAGGATGACCTCCGGTTCGACGGCGATTGCCCGGGCGATGCAAAGGCGCTGTTGCTGACCGCCGGATAGCGAGAGCGCATTCTTGTGAAGGCGGTCCTTGACTTCGTCCCAGAGCGCTGCTCGTCGCATGCTCCGTTCCACGATCTCCTCGAGCTGCCGCCTGTCCGTAATGCCGTGGGCCCGGGGTCCGAACGACACGTTGTCGTAGATCGACTTCGGGAAGGGGTTCGGTTGCTGGAACACCATGCCGATCTCCCGCCGCAGCCGTACCGGCTCGATATCGGCGTCGTAGACGTTTTTTCCGTTCAGGAGCACCTCGCCCGACTCGGTGGTCGGTCCCACGAGATCGTTCATCCGGTTCAGAACCCGCAGGAATGTCGACTTACCGCAGCCGCTCGGGCCGATGATCGCGGTCACCGCGTTCTTCGGGATATTGAACGAGATATCGAACAGAACCTGCGTGTCACCGTAGGAGAAGTCGAGATTGCGCACCTCGATGATTCCCTCGCCGGCTGCGCCCTCTCCAACTGACGTCTGCGTACCTTCCATTACAGAGTTTGCCGCCATTATACGATCTTCCGTTTGGATGCCCGGTATCGGATGTATATTGCAAGCCCGTTCAGCGTGAGCAGAATGATGAGCAGGGTGATGATTGCCGCCGGCACCACCCCGTGCTGAAAGTCGCGACTCGGGAAGTCGGACCATGCAAAGATCTGCATCGGCATGGCGCTGAACTTGCTAAACAGGCCGTGCGGAGCGCTGAATATGCTCGTCGCCGCTCCGATCATGATGAGCGGCGCCGTCTCTCCCATAGCATTTGCAAGGGCGAGAATCGTTCCGGTCATAATCCCGGGAATCGACTCAGGCAGGGTAACCGTCCGGACCATCTGCCAGCGTGTCGCCCCGAGGGCGAGGGACGCGTGACGATGCGAGTCGGGTACAGCCCGGATCGCCTCCTGGGAGGATACGATGACGATGGGCAGGGCACGCAGCGTCAGTGTGAACGCTCCCACGGCAACCGTCCCGAAATCCATTCCGAGAGTCGTGACGAACAAGCCCAGCCCCAGCAGGCCATATACGATGGACGGAACACCGGCCAGGTTCGCGATATTGAGCTCGATGCCCTTTTTGAGCCAGCCCTGGTGTGCATACTCCTCTAGCCAGATCGCAGAGAATACGCCGATCGGCAGACTGAGCACGCCGATGGTGACGATCAGATACACCGAGCCGAGCATGGCCGGGTAGATACCGGCCCGCTCGGGAAATCGCGACGGCATGGAGGTGAGAAACTGCCAGTCGAGCCACCCGATCGCGTCGACCGCCACGTAGACAATGAGAACACCAAGAGCGAGCACGCCGAGAACCGTGGCAAGCAGTGTGAGCGCGGTGAACACGCGGCCCTTTCGCTGTTCTTTTCGGATGTTGTCATTACGCTCGGCCCACGCCTGCCCACGCGGGGTTTCGGTCACCGTGCTCATTCGTATTTCTCCCGATAGCGCATCTTGATC
This sequence comes from Spirochaetota bacterium, assembly GCA_009908925.1. Lineage (GTDB taxonomy): Bacteria > Spirochaetota > Spirochaetia > DSM-27196 > PWMO01 > JAAAOH01. The sequence goes on from JAAAOH010000044.1 coordinate 5,743, forward strand.
CATTCACTGACGAGATTCAGCGTCAACGTCATCGCAAAGAGGACCAGTCCCACGGCGAAGAGGCTCTTGTAGGCAAGCGACTGACCGCTCACATCGCTGATGCCGAGCTCCACCATGGCAGCAGTCATCGTCTGAACCGGCTCGAGCACCGCACCCGGCAGGTCCCAGACCTGTATAAGGCGCGGATAGTTTCCGGCAGCTATCGTGACCGCCATCGTCTCCCCGATGGCCCGGGAAATCCCCAGTATGAAGGAGCTCACGATACCGGAGATGGCTGCCGGCACCACGATGCGGGTCGACACCTGAAACTTGGTGATGCCGAGACCGTAGCCCGCCTGCCGGAGGCTGTCCGGCACCGAGCGCATCGAGTCCTCGCTGATGCTTGCAATCGTGGGGATAATCATGATGCCGACCACGATCGAGGCGCTGAGCACGTTGAAGGCGCCCATATCCGGCAGGATCGTATTCCGCAGGAAGGGCGTGATGTAGACCAGCGCGAAGTATCCGTATACGACCGTCGGAATGCCGGCAAGCACCTCGAGGGCCGGCTTGATGATGCCCCGTACGCGCTGCGAGGCGTATTCGCTGAGGTATATCGCGGCAAGCACACCGAGGGGAACTGCCACGAGGGCGGTGAGAAAGGTGAACAGCAGCGTTCCGCTGAGGAGTGGAAGCACGCCGAACTCTACGGGCCGGATCAGCGGGCTCCACCGGGTGCCGGTGATGAACGCCCAGAAGGAGCTCTGACTGAAGAAATCGGCTGCATCAAAGATCAGCACAGCGACGATTCCAGCCGTCGTGATGATCGAGAGCATCGCGCAGGCGAAGAAAATCGAGCCGATGAGGCTTTCCTTCAGCTGCGTGAGACCTCGAAGATTACTGCCGCGTTCGGTCATTCCTGAACTCCCAGTTGTGTTGCTACCGGATCGATGGGGGCATGTCAAGGTAAAGCTCGAGCGGGGCGCACCCCGCTCGAGACTCCGAAGTCACAATTGCCGGCGGAGAATCTATTCCCCATTCCGGCATCTCGCTTTACTGGGCAGCTTCAATCAACTCTTCGAGCTGTGCGAGCTGCTGCTCCTTCATCGAGGTCGGAGCCGGCGCATAGCCGATCTGCGAAATGATGTCCGTATCGGTCAGACTGAGGTAGAACCGGACGAACTCGGCAACTGCCGGGTCGGCGAGCTCGGCGTTGTTGACGTAGATGAAGATGGGCCGGGCAAGTGCATAATCGCCGCTGGCCGCGTTGTCTATGCTCGGCTCCGAGCCGTTGATCGATACCGCCTTCACACGATCCTGGTTCTGAAGGTAATAGGCGAGCCCGAAGTAACCCATGGCATTCGGCGTCGTAGAGACGGCTTGAACGATGGTGTTGTCCTGCTCGGTCTTGGAGTAGTCGTCACGCGATGCACCGGTTTCACCGACGATCTCCTCGGTAAAGAAGTCGAATGTACCGGAGGCTGCGGTGGGACCGTAGAGCTCCCACTCGGCGTCGGGCCAGGAAGAATCAACCTGGTCCCAGGTTTGGGGAGGATCATCCGGTCCCCAGATAGCCGCAAGGGTGTCGGGAGTGACATCGTCAATCCAGTCTGCCTCGGGGTTCACCACGACCGCGATGGCATCAAAGGCGACCTGGAACTCGGTCCACTCGACGCCGTTATCAGCGGCCAGCTGAGCCTCCTCGTCCTTGATGGGACGGCTTGCACCGGTGACCGGCGCACGGCCGACGCTGAAGAAGTTCTCGAATCCGCCGCCGGTACCGGTCGACTGCACGCCGACCTCGACCTCGGGGTTCTCTTTGCTGAACTCTTCGGCCATGGCGGAGCTGATGGGGAACACCGTGCTCGAGCCCGAAACGGTAAAGCTGCCGGTGAGCTGCTCCATGTCTTCGCCGGAGCCCTCTTCCATGCTGCCGCCCTCTTGCTGTCCGCCGGCTACCGCCGCGAACGAAACTGCCAGGAAAAGTGCCGCGAATACCGCGACGATCTTTCGTCCTTTCATTGCTGCCTCCCTGAAGGATTTGTTCTTACGGGCTCCAAGAAACAAACCTTGTGTTAGCATGATGTAAGGGTAATGTTAGATTTCGTTTAGGAGACGAAAACCAAAGCGAGAATCGGCAGAAAAGGGAGAGGCGGAGTTCGGCTTCACGCGGCTCGCACCCGGGTGGCGGCCTCGTGGCTCGGCGGCTGGGAGGCGGTACTACTCTTCGGGCGACTTGCTGAGGTCCGCCACCGTGGCGCCGGCCACTGCGACGAGCTGATCGAAGGTCATGGGGACTCCTGACGCGTCGGTGCCTGCTGCCGGATACACGGTGTCGTACTCGGAAAGGGCCTCGTCAGCGTAAATGGGCACGTTTTCCACACCGAAGGGGCACACGCCGCCGGGGCGAAACCCGGTCACCGACTCGGTCTCTTCGGCAGTCGCCATTCTCGTTTTGACACCGAGTGCGACCTTGAGCTTCGCATTACTGAGCTTGCGGTCGCCGGCCATGAGAACCATGTAGAAGCGGTCGTCCTTTCCCTTGAGCAGAATCGACTTCGCGATCTGCCCCACCTGCACGCCGATGCGCTCGGCAGCGGAGACCGACGTGGGAGTTGATCCTGGCTCGAACTCCAGCGCAGACAGGCCGTGAGCATCGAGTGCGGCTCGTACTTTGTCGGGTATCAAGACTGACTCCTTTCCGGACGGCGTGTGACCTCATGGCCGCGCGGCCGCCGAGAGGGCACAAAAAAACGTCTGGCGACGACCTACTCTCCCACCCCTTGCGGGGCAGTACCATCGGCGCAGGAGGGCT
>JAAAOH010000035.1 GCA_009908925.1 Spirochaetota bacterium
ATCTCCGCGGTGCTGCGGACGCTTGTGTCATCGTGGTCGAGAATGAGACATCGGTAGCGCATGGCAGACGGGATACCACGAATGGGTGCACTTCGTCAGCCGCCGGGCGCCGTCGGCAACGCGGGCCGCCTGGCTCAGAAGCTGTAGCTGCCGCCCTCCACACCTTCCTCGGTGTGCTCGAAACGCTCGGTGGCGACCAGAATGCCGGCCGGACCGAGGCGCTCAGCAGGTGGCAGGTGAACCAGCAGGAGCCTCCCAACGCCCGCCCGCGACGCAACCTCGGCAGCCTGCCCGGCATCCGAGTGTCCGGCAAATCGGCCGGTGGCCTCATGCACGAGGATATCGCTTCCGGTGGCCAGGCGAACGACCGCGTCGCTCGGCTCAGTGTCGGCGGAGTAGGTCACCACACCGCCCCCCGCCCGGTCCTCGATCCTGAGAGCGGTCACAGGCACTCCGTGGGTCCCGGGTGCAGCGGTGATCACGAAGGACTCATCGGACCAGACGGCGGCCCCCGCCTCGGATAGCACCTCACACCACCGGATCTCGGGCATTCCGGCCCAGCCTGAAGTATCGAAGGCTTCGAAGCTGCGGCGCGCCTGGTCGATGGCGGAGGGTATGCCGCAGACCTGGAGGGGCTGCTCACGTCCGAAGAGCCACAGCTTCTCCATGAACAGCGGAAAACCGGAGACATGATCGGGATGGGAGTGGGTGATGAGTAACGCCGAGAGCCGCTCGAGATGCGCCCCAACCGAAAAGACGCGCTGCGCGAGATCACCCCCGCAGTCGATGAGGACGAGCGAGTGCTCGCTTTCCACGGCAAGCATCGTCGTCGTACGGTGGGGATCGCTCAGCGCGGCGCCGGTCCCGAGCAGGTGCAGGTATGCCATGTGGTCAGCGCTCCTCGCGCAACGCTCGGTACCGGTATTCGATATCGGCGAAGAGGCGGAGCCCAACTGCCGTCGCGACGCGGGGCCGGGCGGTGGCGAAGAACTCGTCGAGGGCCTCCCAGACCACAGCGGCCTTGCCCGCGCCGGCCTGCGGTCGGGTTGCGCCGCCGGGGTCGCCGGCCGCGCGCTCCGACGTCGCGGCGACTCCGCGTCGGCCGGCGCGCTCGTAGTAGAGGGCCTGCAGGCACATATCGATGAGATTCATATCACGGACGAACCGGGCCACCGGCGTTTCGCCGGCTTCATACTCCCGCCACAGCTCCACAGCGCCGTCGAAAGGCCCCCCGGCCAGCCTGGCAATCGCCTCGTGCTCGCGCCGGGCCTTCTCCGCGCGGGACACCGGCTGATCGCCCTCGTCCACGCGTCGCGGTATATCGCCGACTTCGGCCTCCGCGATGTCGTGCACGAGGGCCATGCGGATCGCCGGATCCGCGTCAACCCCGGCCTCCCCGGCGTTGAGGAGACACAAAAGGGCAGTGCCCCAGCTGTGATCCGCCACCGACTCGGGCTCGAGGACCGATCTGATCACCCAGCCCGCCCGGATTTCGTCCTTGAGTCGATAGACGGACAGCAGCTGCTCTATCATCTCGCGCCATTATGGGCGCGCCGCGGTCCAGCGTCTACCGCCCTCTTCCCGTGCATGCTTACACTCGAAGCACAGCAGAGCGTCAGGCATCGCCTCGAGGCGCTTCTCCGAGATCGGGCGGCCGCATTCCTGGCATATACCGTAGCCGCGTGTGTGCATGCGCCTCAACGCGGCGCTGACACGCGAGAGGCGGTTCCGGTCCTGCTGGCCGAGCATCTCCAGGGTTTCCCGGTCGACGTGCTCCTCCGCAAGGTCGATCTCATCCTTGCCGGCGGTGGATTCCATCATGGTCTGCATCGAGTCGTACTCCACGCTCAGCCGGTCCACTATCTCCTGCTCTATTCGTCGCAGATTTCTGCTCATTCGCTCACGAAAACGCTTGGTCATGGCTCTCCTCCTTTCCACTCAAGCTGAGGAAAGTATAGGCGGAGGCGCTTCACAGCAGCATACACCTGTCGGGTTATTCTCGAGCTCGGAACCGGCTAAAACGAGTCGATTATTGGGTATCATTCGAGGTGTATTCGAGCTCACCCCGGAACATTTCGGCGTAGATGCTCCAGAGCTGCACGAAGACGGCCATCACGATCGGCCCGATGATGAGCCCGAACACACCGAAAACAACCAGGCCGCCGAGCACTCCGAAGAGCACGAGAATCTCGTGAATACGGATATCATCGCCGATGAGCCGGGGGCGGAGCAGGTAATCGACCATTCCGACGAGCCCACCGCCGAGAAGCACCATGAGGATCCCGCGAACGACGTCCCCCTGGACAAAGAGGCCGACCGAAACCGGCAACCAGACGAGCACCGCGCCGAAGTTGGGGATCGCCGCGAGAAAAACGAGCAGCACTCCCCACACCAGCGCACCCGGCACCCCGAGAGCGGCCATCACGATCCCGCCGATAGCGCCCTGGAAGAGGCCGATGACGAACGTCCCCTTGATGGTTGCACGGGTGACTGAGACGAACTTCGCAAGGATATCGCGCTTGTCGGCACTCCGCATGGGAACCTTGTCGAATACCGTCTCGAGCATGCGATCGCCGTCTTTGAGGAAGAAGTAGAGGCAGTAGAGATAGATGAAGAGGAGCAGGAAGAAGTTTCCGACGCCGCTCACAAAATCCCCCACCCCGCTTGCCAGCCGCGAGGTGAATCCGGACAGCGATTGGGGAAGCTCCCCGCTTTCCATGAACGTCTCCACCTCGAGGCGGCGAATCACCGGCAGCCACGAGAGACGCTCCACCGAGTCGGCGACCCACGCCACGATCTCTTCACTGTTCCGGTTCAGGCGATCGAGCTGAAAAATCAGATTGTCGACCGCAAAATAGCCGAAGGCGCCCAGCGGTATCACGAATACCAGCAGGATAACGCCGAGGGTGGCTGTGGCGGCCAGTCGCGGCGTGCGCAGCCGGCGCTCCATCCACCGATAGAGCGGCGCGAAGAGCGCGCTCGTTATGGCAGCAAGGAGGGTGGGCATGACGAAGCGCCGCACGAGAAAGGCGAACACCACGGTGATGCCGAGAAGGATGAGCACGAAGGACACACGGCTGAAGACGAGAGAGCGCGTCCCGCCGCCTCGGGGGGCATTTTCGTATCCCATCCGCTCAAGAATAGTCATCTGATTCACAAAAATAAACCACCCGGGCAGCAGGTGGTATCGCCATTGGTACCGCCACCGGCGCCTGTTCCGTTTCCAGGCTCAGAAGCAGTCGGCCGAAACCCCGCTGGCTACGCAGGCAGGGTGAGGCCTTCCATCCATTGGGTGCGGGGTTGCCGCCCCGCGCCCTCTTTCGGGGGCAGCGCCCTCTTTCGAGTATGAGACCACAGGACATCGTACGCGTCTCCGAACATCTCTGGGAAATACCGCAAAGCTACCGTGACGACATGCAGGTGCCGGTACGCCTCTACGCCTCCGGACCGCTCTTTGCCGCGATGGAGGAGGGCGTGTTCGAGCAGGCGGTCAACGTCGCCTCGCTTCCCGGTATCGTCGGCCACTCCTTCTGCATGCCGGACGGGCACTGGGGCTACGGGTTCCCGATCGGCGGCGTCGCCGCCTTCGACACCGACGGCATCTTCGACCGGCGAGCCGCGAGGAGGCTCGGCATTCGAGGGCCCGGGCAGGTCGTATTGATGCTGCACACCGGTAGCCGGGGCTTCGGGCATCAGGTGGCATCGGACTATCTGCAGACCTTCAACAGGGTCATGGGCTCGAAGTACGGGCTGAAGATACCCGACAAACAGCTCGCCTGCGCGCCCTTCCACTCGGAGGAACGGCAGGCGTACTTCGCCGCCATGCAGTGCGCGGTCAATATGGCCTTCGTGAACCGCCAGATAATTCTCCACCGCGTGCGTGAGGTATTCTCCGACGTCCCCGGGAAGAGCGCCGCAGAGCTGGGCCTCGAGCAGATCTACGATGTCACCCATAACACCGCAAAGATTGAGCGCCACGTCGCAGGGGGTGAGGAGCGTGAGGTCCTGATACATCGAAAAGGCGCAACCAGGGCGTTCGGCCCGGGCATGGACGGTATCCCTCCCGAGTATGCGGATCTCGGTCAGCCCGTCATCATCGGTGGAAGCATGGAAACGGGCTCCTACCTCCTGCTCGGCTCGTCGACCGGGGCCCCCGCCTTTTACACCACCGCCCATGGCAGCGGCCGTACCATGGGCCGCCGGCAGGCCAGCAAACGCTTCCGCGGGTCCGAAATCGAGGCGCAGATGCGCTGGCACGGCACCTATGTTCGGGCGAAGTCGAAATCCGGACTTGCCGAAGAGGCGGGCGCCGCGTACAAGGATATCGACGCGGTGGTGGAATCCGCAGAAGCGGCCGGGCTCAGCCGCCGCGTGGTCCGGCTGCGGCCCGTGGGAAGCCTCAAGGGGTAAGCCATGCCGTACCGCCAGACAGACGACGGCCCTTCCTCCGACGCTACCATAGAGGCCTGGGGTACCGACCTCGCCGAGCTCCTGACCTCGGCCTGGCGCGCCGCCCTCGAGGTAATGATCGACGACGCCGACAAGCTCCCCGCCACCACCGAGATAGAGGTAAACATATCCGCCGCCGACCCGGAGGCGCTGCTATTCGACCTGCTCGATGAGCTCATCTTCAACAAGGATGCCCGCGGTCTTCTACTCCTGCTCGATCGTCCTCACATCCGGGAGGAGAAGCACGGGTAACACCTCCGCGCAGTCGCCCACGGCGAGCAGATCGATCGGTTGCATGTGGAGTTCGGTACCGATGTGAAGGCCGTCACCTTCCATCAGTTCAGCGTGCAGCGGTCGGCTGAGGGCTGGTTTGCTCGCGTTGTGCTCGATACGTGAGCTCTCCCGGCGAGAGCCGAAGTGATCCGAGCTGCACGGAGGCCGCGCGCTCCCCGTCGAAGGCCGGAGCAAGAAGCTCGATAGACTCGATTACTCCCGCGACTATCTCTGCATCGAGTACGACACCGAGAGCCTGCACGAACTGGCGGGTGTCCAGCACGGCACAGAGCCTGTGCCGCACCGACGGCCGTGAGAGCGCATCCGGCACCATGCCGTGAACAGCGAGATCGGACATCGGCAGGCGGGTCGTTCGGGCGTCGATGAAGTGGTGCGCGAAGCGCTCGGCACGGTGGGCCGTACGGACTGCGCGCGATTTGGTCCCGCACTGTGGGTGCCTTTCGATGTGCAGCACCTCGATGTCACCCGCAGATTCGAATGGTTTCAGGGTTGTCCGCAGGGATTCGTCGGCATCGATTGCGACGAGCAGATCCGGCCGGAGGAGGTTGATCAGGTTGTACTGGAACTCACCACCAAGGCGCCCGGAAACGAAGCCGGAGGAATCGCAGACCAACAGGGCTCCGGCGGGAACCTCGCCGGCCAGCCGCGCGACACCGGAAAGTGTCTGAAGAAGATGGCGCGCCGGCGAGGTGGACCCGACGAAGGACAGAAGCGGAGGGTCGAAGTCCCCATCCGTGTCGCCGGAGTCGCGAGCTTCGGCCAGGCCGACGGTGGCCGGCGGCCCGAGGATGGACTGACCCAGATCGCAGTCGAGATACCATGCCGGGCGTGCCGGCGTGTGCTCGAGGAGCCACCGCGAGAGAGCCGTCTTGCCGCTGTCCGTCTCCCCGACAACGTAAACGGAGCCGCAGCGCGGATCCCGGCCCCGTTCGGCGAGGGCATGCCAGGCGAAAGGTAGCTCGCTCATACTTGAAATGTAGTGTGCTCCAGGGTGTGCGTACATCGCAGGTTCGGGCTATCCGGCATCACCCGGAGGGGTTACGCGTAGAACGGTTGTCACGGGCGCCGCGCATCACGATAATGTGGGTCGTGAAGGCCATGTCGGACCGGACGGTATCACTGCTTCGATACTCGACGATCTTCGATGATCTTGAAGATGGTGAGATGACGGTCATCGCCGGCTACAGTGACTACTACGAGTTCGCCGACGGAGAGCACATCTTCGAGCGCGGATCCCAGGCCCAGGAGCTCTGCGTTATCGATCGCGGGGCGGTCGTCATTCGCCGGGACGACGGTGATGGTGTCGACATCGCCCGCTTCATCTCAGGAGAGTCCTTCGGAGAGCTCGATCTGATGGGCGGCAGCACCCGCACCGCAGCCGCCGTGGCGGAGGGCGCCACGCAGATTCTGCTCTTTCCGAGACGCGGTCTCGCCCTCGAGGACGTCATCCACGAGCATCCCGCGCTGTTTGCACGGGTGCTCTACCGCCTCATCGCGACTGTTGCCTCACGCATCCGCTCCACCAACCGTCTCATATCCGAGAACGCAACCTGGGTGAAGGAACTGCGCCACCAGATCCACATGGATAAGCTCAGCGGGCTCTACAACGATGCCTATCTCGTCGACGAGGTAACCCGCATCCTGGCCGACGGCACCGGCGAGTCCGGCCCTGTCTCGGTCATGATGGTGAAGCCCGACAATTTCAAGGTCGTGAACGATACCTACGGTCACGAAGCAGGAGATCGGACACTGAAGCGTATGGCCCGAACACTGCAGAAACTGGCGCTTCCCGGCGAGTCTGCGGTCCGTTTCCGGGGGAACGAGCTTGCCCTCCTCATGCCCGACACCGACGGCCAAGGAGCTTTAGAGCGGGCCGGAGTCGTGCAGCCGACGATGAACGCTATCGACATTTCCGACATCATAGCTGCCGAGGGTTTCGAGCTCACCGTCAGCATCGGCATTGCCTCGTCGAGCGAGAGGGCGTCCGGTGCCGCGGGCGCCGCCGGGGACGGCTCCGGGGCCGTCCCGGAGACTCTGATCGAGACCGCACACGAGCGCGCCTTTGCGGCGAGAGAGAGCGGTGGCAATGCCGTCCAGTATTCGTTCTAGCAGCGGAGGAGCTATGGCTCTGACAACCTCACCCGAGGCACGCAGCTTTCTGCATCGGGTCGCGATCTTCCAGACCCTTTCCGAGGATGAGCTCGACCGCATTGCGGTACACCTCACGCCGGTGACGGCGCGGGACCGTACGACCCTCTTCCGCGAGGGAGCGGAGGGTGAAGAACTCTTCGTAGTGCGCCGGGGCTCTGTGGCCGCGAAGGTTGGTCTCCCGGACGGTACTCAGCAGGAGGTTGCACGCTTCGGCGAGGGCGATTTTTTCGGTGAGATGTCCATTTTCGAGCGTGCACCCCGATCGGCAACCTGCGAAGCGGAGCTCGGCACCGAGCTTCTGCGTCTCAGTGAAGCCGACTTCCATGGGTTGCTCGCGCGCGAGCCCGATATCGCCATCAAAGTCATGTACGAGATGCTACGCATCACTAGCGGGCGTCTCGAGAATACCAGCGGCATCCTCGGCGAGATGGTCCGCTGGGGCGAAGGCGCGAAGAAGCGCGCGGTGACCGACGAGTTCACCGGCCTGTTCAACCGCCGCTTCCTCGACGATTCGCTCTCGGGCATGTTCCAGCGCGCCAAGTCCGCTCGCCGATCCCTGTGCCTCGTGATGCTCGATCTCGATCATTTCAACAGCATAAACCAGGAATACGGCCAGGCCGTCGGTGACGAGGTCATCGCCGCAGTGGTGCCCGTATTTCGTTCCGTTTATCGGGAGTCTGACGTGCTCGCCCGCTACGGAGGTGATGAGTTCACCTTCGTCCTCCCCGATACCGATGCCGCGACCGCGCGATCACTCTCGCAGCAGGTTTGCCGTGCGGTCGAATCCCTCGATGTCCTCGCGCACCGCGGCGGCGCTATCACGCGGGTGACCACGAGCCACGGGATAGCTGCCTTCCCCGAGCACGCCAACGATCTGCAGACCCTCTCGGCTCGCGCCGACGAGGCTCTGTATGCCGCGAAAGCCGCCGGCCGCAACCGTGTCCACGTTGCGCAGGCTGACTGAACCAGAGGTCGAGATGAACCGATCTGAACGAACTGATGTTCGCAAACAGGATATTCCGACCATTGCCCGCAAGAACCGGATCATACGAAACATTTCCCGGGCTTTCGTGGAGCGGGAGAACTTTCTCGTACTCGGTCACCAGAACCCCGACGAGGATTGTATCTCGGCAATGGTCTCGGTGTCGCTGATCCTGAGCAAGATGTCCAAGAAACCCATCATCTGCACCTCTCCCGAGCTCCCCGAGCATTACCAGTACCTTCTCGATATCTGCAAGTACAACTCCATCGAAATCAACTCGGGCTGCGGTGACACCCTCTCCCGGGTGGATACGGTGGTACTCTGCGACACCCCGAAGCCGAGCATGCTGCAGGCCACCGACGAGGTCGTAGAGCTTCTCGAGCACCCGGACATTCTCCGCATTGAGGTAGATCATCATTTGCAGGCCGACGCGCGGTACAACGGGGACGACGACTATTGTCTGGTGGCGGAGGCTTCCTCGAGTTGTGAGCTCATCGGACTGCTTGCCTGCAAGATGAGTCAGCAACCGGAGGTCATGGAGGAGTTCGAGGTCGGCGACATGTTCTCCCGAAACATGGTGCTTACCCTGCTTACCGGCATTGTCGGCGACACTCAGATGGGAAAGTTTATCAAGTCCCGGCGGGAA
>JAAAOH010000015.1 GCA_009908925.1 Spirochaetota bacterium
GGCAGCCGGGGCAGACCGAGCGCGCTTCGCTCAGCAATCGCGGGGGACCGACGCCTGCTTGCCCTCACCGTCGTGAACACCGTGATGTACGGCCTCTCGGCACCTCTCGTTGTGACGATTCCGTTCATGATGCGGCAGTCCACCGATTCAGGTGATGTCCTCACGGGCTTCGTGTTTGCCGCGATGGTCGTGGGTGGCCTCGCCGGCTTTGCGGCCGCCTCCGTCGCGGCCCGCCGGTGGGGCCGGGAGGGCGGGATGATCCGCGTTGCGCTTGTGGTGGGGGCTGCGGCGCTCGCCCTCGTTTCCGTCGCTCCAGGGCCGGTGACACTATTTGCGGCGGCCCCTCTGTTCGGTGCCACCGCCGCCGTCGTCCACGTCGGGGTCATCACCCTGGTGCAGCGTATCGCACCGATCGAGAGTCGCGGCCGAGTGTTTGCCGCAATCGAGGCCTACGGCGCCGCAGCGGCACCGGTGGGATACGTCGTGGGGGGATTACTCGGGTCGATGCTACTCGGACGGCTGCAGATCGTCTACGGAACACTTGCGGTGGTCGTCGCGCTGGTGTTCTTCGCGACCTTCAGGGCCCTGCGGCGGACCTGATGGAGTCCGCATCTCCACGCAGAGCTTCGAGCAACATAGGCTGCAGCTCATCCATGCCGGCGTGCGGCAGGGGCTGCGAGGGTTCGAAGCCGTTCTCGAAATCGAAGGCACGGAAACGACGGACGAGCTCCTCGTTACGGGAGATCACGTGAACTGGAACCGAGAAGGTGGAGCTCTGCTCCGCGATGGGAATCCGGGGCTGGTGGTCACCGATGATGACGGCAAGAGAGTCGTCCTCGACGAAGGTGATGAGGAAATCCACCACGGTCTCGAGGCTGTACTCGATGGAGGCGGTATATCCCTCCGGATATTCGCCGCCGCGGAGCCAGTCGTTCGCGAAGACCCGCCGGGGCAAATCATTGTAGATGCTCCCGTCGCCGATCTCACTCCAGTCCTCGATGAACGGCGGAAGGACGTTGAAGGGCACGTGGCTCGAGACCATCACGTATACGCCGAAAAAGGGGTCCGCGCGTTCCGGGGCCGCAGTGCCGACCCGCTCGCCGGCGCCCCTCTCCACATCGCCTGCTTCCACCTGGGAAGGCAGCATCTCCGCTTCGCGCGCCGTTTCTTCGCGGCGCAGTCGCACCTGATTCAGCAGAAACTGATCTGTTATGCCTCCGCCGAAAGAGTAGCGTTTCCCCCTGTAGTCGAACTGCCCCTGTAAGTAGACCTCGTCATAGGGAAAGAAGTCGAGAAACCCCTCCTCGAGATAGGTCATCCCCGGAGCGGCGAGAACGGTATGGTAGCCGGCCTCATCCATGATACGCACCAGCGTGCGGCTGTCGGTATCCCACATCGAGTCGTAGGCCTGCTGGTCTCCGATCCAGCGCCCGGAGAGAATCGTCGCGTCGGCAAGCCAGGAGCGCCCGCCGAAGGCCGGCGACTTCATAAAGCTCGAGTAAGTCGCGAATCCGGCGTCGTCGAGTGCCGCTCCGAGCCTGTCGTAAACCGGCGCAATGAGCTCGTAGTGGTCGGAACGGGTAAAGAGAGTGTGGCCGTAGGACTCGATAATGAAAAGGCGCACGTCCTCGTCTTGCAGCGCCGGGAAGGCGTAGGCAGGCCCCGAGACGGGGCCCTCCGTCTCGGAGCCCTCCGTCTCGGAGCCCTCCGTCTCGGAGCCCCTTTCGCTTCGAGGGCCCGCGTCGCCGTCGGCCCCTCCGACCTCGGCCGCCCCGGCCTGCGGCCCGGCCGCCAGTTGCGAGACGAGCATCACCGCAGCGGGGCGGCCGGGAAGCGTCAACGCCGATGCCGCCGCACCGCCGATAAGCAACACTACCAACAGTAGTACGAACGCGCGACGATTTGGCTGCACTCCGATCGCGATTCGCCCGAGCCAGCCGAATAAAAGGGCGAACACCCCCGCGAGACCGCCGAGGAGGAGCCCCACCGCCCCAACTACGAGCAGAGGCTGTGACAGAGCCGGGACGCCCGTGACCATGCGCAAGAAATCGGGCAAAAACCGAACGTTCCGCCACATCGAGAAATGCTCGCGATAGATCGCCTGGAAAAAGGCCTCCCCCACGGCAAATGCAAAGACAACAGCCGCGACGAGCCCTACGAGAAGTGATACCTGCCAGTGCCAGCGGCCGAAGAGGGCGGTCCACAGGAAGATGAGCGCTGCAAGGGCGAACACCTCAGGAACGGGAATGAGGATCATGCCGAGGTTGCGAGTCGGCAGCCAGGCGTATACACCGAGAAGCACGTTGACTCCGAGACAAAGCCCTACGAAGAGCACACCGAGAAGCACGGTGCGCAGGCGGCGTCGGGATGCGAAAGATGTTTCGGGCCGGCGCGGATCCTCGGTGTTCATATGGAGGGGAATATAATCACAAATAACTGACGCTGAGAATGCCTAATTGGAGTTCGCGCGCCGGGACTTCCACCACGACGTGATGAGCTTGCGAAGGGGGTCGCCGAGGAAAAGCGCAGCGAGGATCACCACCAACGCGGCCGACACGGGTCTGGTGAGAAACGGGAGAAGGCTCCCGTCGGTCTTGATTAGACCCACCCGCAGGTTTTCCTCGATCATCGGCCCGAGTATGAGACCGAGAATGACGGGAGGAAGCGGCATATCCGCCTTCTCCATTGCGTAGCCGATGACGCCGAATATCAGCACCAGCCCCACATCGAACAAGCTGTTACGAAGAGCGTACGAGCCGATTATCGAGAAAATCAGGATGCCGGCAAGGACTATATTCTTCGGAAAGCGGAACACACGCGTGTACACGCGGATCGCCAGAGCGCCTATAACAAGCAGAAAGAACTGCGAGACCATCCCGATAGTGAAGATCTGGTTGATGAGAAACCGCTCGTTTTCGAACACCAGCGGCCCCGGGGTCAGGCCGTACATCATCATGGCGCCGAGCACTATGGCAGTGATCGTATCGCCCGGTATTCCGAACACGAGGGCGGGGACCCAGGTCCCCCCAAGAGACGCGTTATTCGCGCTCGTCGGCGCGATGACACCCTCCTCGTAACCGGTGCCGAACTTTTCGGGATTCTTAGAGGTACGCTTGGCGACTCCATAGGATATCCACGCGGCGATGTCGGCACCTGCGCCGGGAAGCGCGCCGCTCACAGTCCCAAGCACCGAGGACTGCGCAATGAGCCGCTTATTGCGTAGCAGGATTCTACCGACCGAGCGAAACGATACCCGGATCCCCTCCTTAATAGAAGGCGCGGAGAGACCGCCGGGGGATGTCACGATCCGGAATACCTCCGATACGCCGAAAAGGCCTATCATGACCGGGATAAACCCGATACCTCCCATGAGATCAGAGTTTCCGAAGGCAAACCGAGGGTAGCCGGTGGTTATATCCGTGCCCACGGTTGAAAGCAACACGCCGAACACCGTGGCGATCAGGCCGGCTGAGCGAGAGCCCTTCGTAATAATCGCGGCCATGGACAGCCCCAGGGTGCCAAGCCAGAAATACTCGAAGTGGCTGAACTGCAGCGCGAACTGCGCGAGCATCGGGGAGACGAGAATGAGTATGAGAATCCCGATGATTCCACCGATAGACGAGCAGGAGAGGTCGAGCGCGATTGCCGTCGGACCGTCACCGCGCTTGTTCATTTCATAGCCGTCGAGAATCGCGGCGCCGGAGGCAGGCGTGCCGGGAATACGCAGAAACGTCGCGGGTATATCACCGGCGAATATCGCCGTGAAGCTCACTCCGAGGATCATTGCAAGCCCCGAAACGGCCTCCATATGAAAGGTTAGCGGTACCACCAACGCTACGGCCATGGTAGCGGTGAGGCCGGGGATGCCGCCGACGAAAATACCGAGGACCATCGCCAGAAGCCACGGGATGAGAACATCGAAGGCGAAAACGCTGAATATAGCTTCCATGGTTATCCTTGCCCCACGTTAAAGTCCGATGACCGAGAGAACTCCTCCCGGCAAAGAAATCGTGAAAAGCCGCCCGAACAGCAGATAAATCACAACGACGAACACCAAACCGGCAAAAAGGTTCTTGAGAACCGGAACACCGAGTCTGTGCATGACGACAAATACGACAATGAGTGCCGTCAGAACAAAGCCAAGGGGCTTGAACATCAAAACAAAGAACACAACCAGAGCGATGATGAGAACCATATTCACCGCGTACCAGCTTGTTGCGATGTTCTTTATTCGCTCTGCGGTGATCGGACGCTCTCCGTCTCGCACAGCTTTCACCGTGCCGATGGTTATCTCCCACAGGCCGGCCGCTCCGAGTATAAGCGCGAGGATACGCGGGAAGAAGGCCGGACCGACGAGATGAACGTCGCCGCGACCGGTCGGCAAATCGGAGGTCAGGGCATATGTAGCGATGCCTATCACAAGGGCCAAGACCCCGATAACGTGGTGTTTGTTCATGTGTAGACCACCTTATGGAGGTTCATGTAGCACATAACGCAGCCGGGAGTCGAGCCGCAGTCAAGAAAGGCCGGAGTGCGCGGCCGCGCGCCGACACTCCAGCCCCATGTTTGCGAGTTTGGTCGAGGGTTACTCGCCGTATCCGGCAACCTCGATGATCTCTTCAAGCTCCCGGTAGGTGGTCATCATGAAGTCCATGAACTCTTCACCTTCTCGGATCTTGATGCCGAACTGGTTGTTTGCCATGAACTCTTCGAACTCCTCCGACTGCACTACCTGCATGAGCGCATCTTGCAGGACCTGGACGCGCTCCTCGGGCGTCCCCTCCGGAACGGTGAAGCCGCGCCACGTGCCGTAGACCCAGTCGACTCCCTGCTCCTTCAGCGTGGGTACATCTTCGTAGAGAGGCACCCGATCTTCGGCCATGATGCCGAGGGCCTTCAGGTCGCCGGACTCTATCTGGGCAGCCGCCTCCGGATAGCTGGAGGTAAGGACGTCAACCTCGCCACCGAGCATCTCCGTGATCGCCGGAGCTGCGCCCTTGGTGGGGATGTACTTGACCTTGTTCGGGTCGATACCGACCGAGTTCAGCATACCGACGCGTGCAAGGTCCCACACCGATGCGGTTCCGCTGCCGGCGAATGTGTAGGTCCCAGCCGGTTCCTGGCGGATATCTTCGAGCAGGTCATCTACCGTATCCCACTCGGCGTCAGCCCGAACTATGACGGCTGCAGGATCCTGATTGAACTGCATGAGAGCCGTGTAGTCATCGGGTGTGACATCGGAATAGCCGAGATACTCCAGCGCCGCGACCTCAAAGGTCACATTGCCGATGGTGTAGCCGTTCGGGTCGGCGTTGGCCGCCGCGCTGTGGCCGACCGCACCGTTACCTCCGGTCTGGTTCGAGACATTCACCGGTGTGCCGAGAACATCGGACAGCTGCTCGGCAATGAACCGTGCAGTGCGATCCGTCCCGCCCCCGGCTGCCCAGGGACAGATAAGCGTTATCGGTCTGCTCGGGAACTCTTCTTCCTGTCCGGATGCGAAAGCCGTCGCCGGTATCAGGAACAGTACCAGCAGAGCGAGTGCCAAAACCACGTTCAGTTTTCGTGTCTGCATAACAAAACTCCTCCTCTTTTGGATTTAACTGGGGCCGATCACGTGTCGACCCCATAATCCACGATAGCAGCGCTGGGGAACCCTGTCAACTTTTTTGAAACCCTGTTTCAATAAATTCCCTTGCGTATTCTGGCTCTCATGCTACTATGGGCCCGCTATGGCCGAAGAGAAACAGAATGAGTCGATTCAGTCGGGGTCACCCTCCGATCTCGGCTCCGCCAAAGCGGTCGGCAAGACCATCGGAATCCTCGAGTTTCTCGCCGAACGCGGCCAGGCGTCACTTGCCGAGATCTGCTCAGAAAATGGGCTAAACAAGAGCACGGGCCACCGGTTTCTCAACGCTCTCCGGCACCTCGGCTACGCCCGCCAGGTGGAGGACGGCTCTTACGCACCGACGATGAAGCTCGCTCAGCTGGGTATGCTCGTCACCGACAAGCTCGATCTGTTGACCGAGGCACGTCCGGTGGTGCAGGAGCTGGCAAACAAAACCCAAGAGACCATCCACCTGGCTACGATTGACGAAACGCACCTGGTATATCTGGACAAGGTGGAGTCGACGCGGAACCTACGCGTCGCGATGATGAGCCGGATGGGAGCGAGCGCGCCGACCTACTGCACCGGCGTGGGCAAAGCCCTCCTCGCCTTCGTCGACGAAAAGACGCGCCACCACACGCTGGCCGCCGAGCACTTCGAACAGCACACACCGAGCACCATTACTGACCGTGCGGCACTCGAGAAAGAGCTCGCCCGCGTCCGTGCCGCGGGCGTCGCCCTCGACAACGAGGAACACGAAATCGGCGTGCGCTGTGTGGCCGCGCCCGTCCTCGACCCCGACGGCCGGGCGGTAGCCGCGATCAGCATATCGGCGCCGTCGGTGCGGCTCACCGATGACCGGATACACGGCTACGAACGCCTGTTGCTCGAAGCCACGCAGCAGCTCGCAGCACGGCTGTTCTACTGACCCGGCCCCGACCAGCTACCGCGCGCGCCGTTTCAGGAGCTCACCTGCGAACCCGCCCCGAGCCGACGCCGCCCATCAGCGAGAGAATCTCGTCCTTGGACACACGATTGAAGTCCCCGTGTATCGAGTGGCAGAGCGCGCTTGCGGCGACCGCGAAGTCCGCCATCGACTCCAGGCTCCCGCTGAGCTCCGGATCGCGGACGGCATGGATCAGTGCCGCGGCAAATGAGTCCCCCGCACCCACGCGGTCGACGATGTTTCTGATATCGTGGGGCGCGTAGGCCCCGCTCTCGTCGCGAGGGGCGAATACGAAACGGTCTTCCTCGGCGTCGAATACCATGGCGCCCCAGCGGTTGTAGGATGCGGAGACACTCTCGCGCAGCGTGATCGCGACTTTCGAGAGATTCGGGAAGCGCCTCGTAAGCTGAGAGGCGACGCTGCGGTATCCTTCGGTGTCCAGCTTTCCGCGCTCGACGTCGGTGCTTCCGCCTTCGATTCCGAAAACGTCGGAGGCATCGGCCTCGTTCGCGATGAGCACGTCCGCGAGGGCTACGATCTCCGACATCGTCTCGCCCGCCAGTTGCTTCGGATCGCGGTCCGCCGACCAGCGCCACAACTTCGAACGGAAATTGAGGTCCACCGAAACGGGGATGCCCGCGTCCTTCGCGGCTTTCACAGAGTCAAGCGAAGCCGTCGCACCCTCGCGAGAGATCGCCGGCGTGATCCCGGTTATGTGAAACCAGGCCGCGTCACTGAAAATCTCGTCCCACCGGTAGCGGGTGGGGTCGCAGATGGCAACCGATGAGCCGGTTCTGTCGTACATCACATTGGAGCTTCTCTGGTTCGCCCCGTGCTCGATGAAATAGAGGCCGAGGCGCCCCTCCTCGGAGGTGAGCACCGAACTGCAATCAATCCCCACCGCGCGGAGCTCCGCCCCGCAGGCATGGCCGAGCGGGTTGTCCGGAAGCGCGGTGACAAACTTCGCGTTCTCGCCGAGTGCGACGAGGCTCGCGGCCACATTCGCCTCCGCTCCGGCAAATGTTACCTCGAGACTTCCCGGCATCACCTGTGAGATGCGCTTGTGCGGCGCAGCCTCGAACCGCGCCATGATCTCCCCAAACGTCACTATGGTCGACATGATCAGCTTCCCTCCTTGTCTCGCTACTCGGTCTTCTCGGCGACGCCGTCCGCTATCCTGCGCGCCGCCTCGGCGTTCTTTGAGATGACGCTCCAGTCCTTCCGGGCAATCAGACCTCCCGACGCAAGCCACGAGCCGCCAACTGCGAGGACCTCCGATCGCGACAGGTACTCGCCGAGGTTCTCCTCGTTCACTCCGCCGAGCGGAATGTACTTAAGGCCGAGGAACTTGTACGGCCCGTTCAGCGACTTGAGGTACTTCGCTCCGCCGAGATGCTCGGCCGGGAAAAGTTTGAGCAGCCGATGCCCGCTCTCCACCGCCGCCTCGAGCTCGGAGGCCGTGGCGATACCCGGAACGAACGGCAGTCCTACCTCCCGCGCCGTAGCCGCCACCCGCGGATTGTGCCCCGGTGCGAGGGCAAATGCGCCGCCACGACGTACCACCTCATGACATTGATCGGGACGAAGCACCGTGCCCACGCCGATGAGCATGTCCGGCACCTCATCGGCAATGCGACTGAGCGCCTCGAGCGAGGCATTGGTCCGCAGCGCGAGTTCGATCCCGCCGACCCCACCTTCGAGCAGGGCACGCGCGGTGGGCACCGCATCCTCGGCATTCTCTATGGTGAGAACCGCAAGAACGCGGTTCTCACCGATCCGTTTTTCGATTCCACCTGTTTGCATAACTGTCGATACCTCCCGGTCCCGGCGTGCCGGTTCCATCTCGCCGGCGCTGTGTCGGCGTGAGCAGGCCCGGCGGCCCGGCACGTCGAAAATATTGAAACGCTATTTCATTTTGCGAGTGTTGTCGGATACGTGTCAAGGATGAGGTATCGAGGAGCGTGTTGGTAAGACTCCTGTAAGTCGTTGGAGAACGGGAAGCTGTGCGCGATTCGAGCTGTTCGGCGATATTGGGCAGAACGTTTTGCGAATAAGAAACTGCGCCGGCGGGACTTGCGTCTGCCCCTACCAACACGCTGCTATATACTTCGATTCGGGCTGGGCGGATTTGAACCGCCGACCCCCTGTCCCCCAGACAGGTACGCTAAACCACTGCGCTACAGCCCGTTGATGTGAGCCTGAATACTAATATGGCCGGCACTGAGATGTCAACTGAGGCTCAGTCTTCCTCGTCGTCTCCGCCGTCGGAATCGGAGTCGCCGGAATCCGAATCTCCGCCCGACGTCCCGCCATCTGAACCGCTGGTGTCTCCTGAGTCGCCGTCGTCCGCAGCGCTATCGCTTCCGTCGCGGGCCGAGTCGTCATCGTCCTCATCCGCGGGATCGTCATCCTGATCGCCGTCATCCGCGCCATCATCATCGTCATCGTCGTCTTCCTCGGTCTCCACATCCTCGCGGTCGAGCTCTTCGGGCTCGCTTTCATCCTCGAGCTCATCGAGCTCGCTGTCGTCGAGGTCCTCGGTCGAAAGATCCGGATCGAGGATGTTGACGCTCTGTCCCGCGGTGAGTGTGCTCTTCTCACCGTCGTCGCGGCGAACCTCGACCTCGCCGTCGAAGACGACCACGACTTCACGGACACCCGGGTCTACATCGATGCGGAAGTCGGTACCTCGCACCCCGACGACGGCACCAGGTGTCGAGACCTCGAAGCGCTTCGAGCCGGTGAGGGCCTCAACAATGGAGCGAAGCGAACCCTCGTCGAGGCGCAAGCGTGTTCGACCGCGCCGCCGCTTGCTGAGCCGCTCGAGATGCACCGTGGTCTGCCTGGCAACCCTGAGAACGGCATGATTCGGCTCGAGCAGGAGCTCCGCCGTCGTCCGCCGTGTCTCGAGAGATCCGCCGAGCGGCACGTCCATGCCGAGCTCAACCGGCAGGACCGCATCGCCCTCCCCGTCCCTCACGGTGAGCTCACCGACGTCGGCTGCATATTCGAGTCTCGCCTCGTGTGATGCCGATGCACCGGCGGCAATGACGGGAAGCGCCGGGAGAACGAGAACAAGGGCAACAAGCACGCACTGCCGGCCCGCGAAGCGCGGCAACTTCGAAACGCTACAGTACTCCATTTCCGGAATGGTACTAAGACAGCAACCCGGATACAAGTCCTGCGGCTGCCGCGCCGGTGTGATAGCCGCTACCGACGACGCTACTGCGGGCCCGGGTCGCCCCCGTCCGACCCTTCGCCCCCCTCGGCGCGCCCCGAGCCGCCTGAGTCCTCATCACCCGGGCCCGGATGGGCGGTGCTCAGCATCTGCCGGTGGAGGTAGTCCTTGCGGTAGAGCATGTCGAAGGGCACCTTGTAGGCGGCCTCGATCGTCTCGCGGCTGAAGAGCTCGTCGGTAGCGCCGAGCTGCATGCCGCCGCCTTTGGAGAAGAGCAGCATGTGATCGGAGTACTTGCGGGTGAGCTCGAGGTTGTGTGCGGAGTAGTACACGCTCGTGCCGAAATCGGCGGCGAAGCGGGTCAGAAACTCGAAGGTACGCTCCTGCCGTCCGGGTTCGACCGCGAAGACGGGCTCATCGAGAATGACCAGTCTGGATCCGTAGAGGACGCTGAAGCCGACGATGGTACGCTGGAGCTCACCCTTACTGAGCTCCTGGGTGCGTTTATGCAGAAAGCCGCCGAGCTCGAGTTCCCGTTGCGCGTCCTCGAGGAGGCCCGTCGCGCTTCCCTCCTGGTGATAGCCGTTTTCGAAGACGAACTCCATGAGCTCACCCACCGGCTCCTCGGTCTCGAACTCCATGTTCTGATACACGAAGGAGACGTAGCGGTTGCGCTCCATCTCGAGCTCCGGATCCACGGCGGCGCGGGCGAAGTCCGCAGTGTCGCGATCGAAGAGCTGCACGCGCCCGGAGGCCGGAAAGAGCCGTGCGCCGGCGAGCAGAAGCATGGTCGACTTACCGGTGCCGTTCTCACCGACGAGGGAAAGAACGCCCGCCGGGAGGTCGATCGTGAGGCCGGAGAAGACCTCGGCGACCTCCTCGGGCCGCTCGACGGCGCGGAGGGCATCCGGGTCGCCGGGAGACGCATCGGCGGGAGATCCCGCACCGGCGGTGCCGACGCCCTCCTCGGGGCCATAGTAGAAGCTCACATCCTGAAACGAGACAACTGTATTCGACATTGGGTTACTCACCTGGGGCGGCACTGCCGCGGCGCTCCTTCTGCTGTTCCTGATACTCCGGTATCGTGTTCATAGGAGGTCGTTCTTCCTCCACGATCTCGTGCTCGACCGACTCGAAGACCTCGTCGTGCACCTGAAACTGCCTGAGGATGGAGCTCGTGTCGGGAAGCGCAGGTACGATGTCGAGTTTCTGAGCACGATTGAGGAATGTCTGGAGAATCCCGAAGGCCATACGACCGAGGCTGCGCGTGGGCTGGTTTCGGTGAACCCGCTGGTCGAGATCGGTCTGCCCGAAGGCCGACATGCCCCAGCGGGTGTATACATCGAGCAGGTGCGAGGTCTCCACACCGTAGCCGATCGGAAAGGGTATTTCCTCGAGGACACCGCGGCGCACTGCGTACTCGCCGGAGAGCGGCTGAATGATGGCGGTGAGCTCCGGGAAGAACAGCGAGAACAGCGGCCGGATCAGTATCTCGGTCACCCGCCCGCCGCCTGAGGGGCGCACCCCGTGCGATGAGGCAAGCGGGCGGTCGTAGAAGGCCTTCACGTACTGGATCTCGTCGCGGAAGATGAGCGGCGCGACGAGACCGTAGACGAAGCGCGGGTGGATGTTCTTTATGTCGGCATCGATGTACACGATGATATCGCCGGAGAGCTGGTAGATCGCCTTCCACAGGTTCTCGCCTTTTCCCTTCCTGGCCTCGACCGACGGCAGAATGTCACTTGCGAGGTAGGTATCCGCGCCGAACGACCGCGCCACGTCGAGCGTGTTGTCGACCGATCCGGAATCGATCACCGCGATCTCGTCCAGGAGCGGATAACGCATCATGAGCTCGGAGCGGAAGATCACCACCTCTTTGCCGATGGTGGCCTCCTCGTTGAGCGTCGGGATACACAGCGAGATGGAGAGATTTTGCTTCTCCTTCGCCTCGACGAGGGCGCGAAGGTCCCGGAACTGGGAGTGGTGAAAGGTATTGTTCTTGAGCCAGGAGTCGATGTGGCTCTGCATGGGGTTACTCATCGCAGCACCCCCTGTCGAGGGCCACGATGAGACCGACGAGCTGAGCGACGCCCCGCGAAATGGGTTCGATCTCCACCCGCTCATCCTCTTCGTTGATGTTCTCTCCGTCCGTGAGACCGATGGTCACTGCCGGGATCCCCTTGTCGATGAACGCCGAGAGCTCGGACGTACTTGGCGTGATCCGCGTGTTGATGTCGAGTCGCTTGAGGATCTCACGCGCATGGTCGGCAAGGGGATGCGAGAACTTGATGCCGCCGGGCTGGCGCCGCGAGAGCACGTTGAACTCGACCTCGGCGCCTGTCTGGGAGGACACCTCGGCCGCGATATCGCCGATCTTGTTGGCGAGGTCCTGGACCAGATCGCCGGACTCGCTTCGGATTTCGAACCGGAGGGATGCCTGGGTCGGCGTCATGCTGAATGACGCCCCGGCCTCGATGGAACTCAGGACGATGGTCGTCCGCGGCCTGCGCGGGAGCGGTATCTCGAGCATTCGATTTATGATCTCGTTGATGTTGACGATGGCCCCGCCGGCCCCGAAGCGTGTCCAGTCGTATTCCTCGGGCACACGGTACTGTATCTCCCCCCGCAGCATCCCGATCGAGCCGTAGCTGAGGCGACCGAGCTTCACCCCCTCCACACAGATGCCTGATGACACCGGGATGTCCTTGTTGTTGAGGAAGAACCGGATGCCCTCGATGTCGCCGCGTCCGATGCTGCGCGAGGAGCCCATGAGCACGAGGTTCGAGTTGAGCTTGATATCGAGCTTCTCGAGAATGAGCGGGAGCGTCGCCACCGCGGCCACTCCAAGACTGTTATCGCCGACCCCGGGACCACCCACAAAGTCGGGCTGGATCACCACGTTGTGATCGACGAGCTCGGAGAATGCGGTGTCCATGTGCGCCACGATGAGGATGTTCCGTTCCGGGTCCTCACCCGGGAGAATGCCGAGGGCGTTACCTGCCTCGTCGGTGGAGCAGTTCTGCAACTGATACTCGTTGAAGCGCTCGAGCAGGAAATCCACCCGTCGCCGCTCGTGGAAGGTCGGCGACGGGATCTCCGCGACCATCACGAGGTTGGTCAGGAGGATCTCGGTAAGCTCGTCGATACGCTTTTCGAAGGCCGGAAGCTCGTCGAGGATCGCCTCGAAGCCCTGCTTCATACGGAATACCTCGCCGGAGATGGATGATGGATCGTACCGCCCTCACAGTACCCCGGGCAGCCGTCACGAATCAAGCTCAATGAGCCCGGTCTCCGCCCCCGGCGATTACCCGTCGTTCCCGAAATCCACCTCCGGCACTTCCATGTCTTCCTCATCCACCTCGAAATAGGTCCTCGCCTCGAAGCCGAGTTGCGAGGCAATCATGGCTGTCGGGAAGGTGCGGATACGCGTGTTGTACTGTCGAACGGCCTCGTTGTAGCGGCGCCGGGCAACGGCAATGCGGTTCTCCGTGCCGGCAAGCTCGTCCTGCAGCCGGATGAAGTTCTCGTTCGACCGCAGTTGCGGGTAGTTTTCGACGATCACCAGAAGCCGACTCAGCGCCGACTGCAGCTCGCCGTAGCTCTCGGCCGTCTCCTCGACGCTCCCGGCGCCGGCCAGGCGCGCGCGAGCGTCGGCAATAGAGGTGAAGATCTCCTCCTCCTGCTCGGCAAACCCGCGCACGGTGTTCACCAGGTTGGGAATGAGATCGCTGCGGCGCTGCAGCTGATTCTCTACCTCCGACCAGGATGCGCTCACCTGCTCGTCCATCCGCACGAGGGTATTACGCGCACTCACGTACCACGAAATCAGCGAAATGATCATGATGATGACCACGGCCGCTACCACGGCCGCGATGATGAGGCCGGTATATGAACGTTTCTGTGCCATTGCCTGTCTAATTCTCCTTCACACTACCGTATTCTGCGTTACGCTGTTTCGCGCCCGGCGGTGGCAGCCGCGGCGCCCGCCGCACTCAGAAGCCGCGCGAGGCGCCGCCGCCCCCGAAACCTCCTCCGCCGAAACCACCGAAGCCGCCACCACCCCCGCCGGAGCCGAAGCCACCGCCGAAGAAGCCGCGACCGCCGGTGAGAAACAAAAGCGGCCAGAAGAAACGTCCACCGCCGAGGAAGAACATCAGAACCAGCATGTAGAGCAGGCGGCCTCCGCCGCCCCCGGAGGAGGTGCCGCGGTTGGAGCGAGCCGCGGGCGCTCGGGCCCCGTACTCGCTCAGGTCGACGTCGTACTCCTCGGCTATGATGCCGGCCACCTGCTGCATGCCGGCATAGAGGCCGGCGCCGTAGTTACCCTGCCGCAGCGGCGGCAGCACGGCGGTGTCGAGAATCTCGCCGGCCCGACCGTCGGGAATGGCGCCTTCGATTCCGTAGCCGACCTCGATGCGTACCTCACGCTCCTCGAGCGCGAGGACGAAGAGCACGCCCGAGTCCTCCTCCGCGCCGCCGACACCCCACGCCGACGCCAACCGTATGGAGTACTCCTCCACCGTGGCAAAGGGCTCCACGGTATCCACCACGGCAACGGCGATTTCGGCGCCGGTTGCGTCCTGCACCGCCTCGGCGAGCGCGGTCATCCGTTGCTCCGCCTCGGCGTCGATCACCCCGGAGAAGTCGTTGACGAAGCCCGAGGGTTCGGGCAGGTCCTGTGCCATGGCCGGCGGTGTCACCGCACCGAGGAGCAGCGCCAGCCCGAACGTCGCAACGAGCACTGCCGGACGCCGTGCCGCGCCGGAACCACGAGTCGCCGGCGAAGCACCCCCTTGCTGTCCTACGCGCAGAGCCCTCATGTTCAACTCTCCATCCGGTCGACCGTCTCGACGAGATCCGCGAGCCGAAGCAGAAGGGCCTCGGCCAGCCGGACGGGATCGGCGGACTCCCCGTTGCGGTAGGCGACCAGTTCCATGAAGGGCCCCGACTCCAGACCGAACGCCTCGTTGACGGCGGAAATGAGGGCATCCGGGGCGGTGGGCACCGGATCAACACCCTTGAGGCGCAGCAGACCGCGAAACACCGCCGCAACGGGGCCGTACCATCGCTTGAGCTCGCGCCCGAGGAGACGGCGCCGGCCCCGGGCGGCAAGGACGAGCTGCCGGAGGCTTATGAGGTTGCCGCGCATCTGGTGCTCGAGCTGGTGGCGCAGGTTGCGCCGGTCAACCGCGAGCGTGGCGGTGGGATCCTCACCGTGGAGAACAGTGTGACGTGCGGCAATGTCGAGATACTCCATGGGAAAGACATCGCTCGAGCGGGCAAACTCCCCGGAGGTGAGAATGAGCGGCGTGATGCGCCGTTTTCGCATCATCCCTCCGGCCGACTTCGCAAGTCGCGCCAGGGCGTCGGGATCGGGCTCGGAGAGGAGCACGAGCACATTCACGTCGGATACGCCCGGATGGAAGTTGCCCTCCACGTAGCTCCCGTACAGAACGACGGAATCGAGTCGCTCACCGAACGTTTCCTTCAGTTTCCCGAGAAAGTCCACCTCAACCGCATCTTTCAGCCGTTCGGCCGCACCTGGCATACATCACTCCTGCATCTGAATCACCCCGAAGATACTCATGCAGGCCCCGCGAATCAATGTGAGCCGTTGACGTAGCGGCCGGGCCCTTTTAAGATGAGGAGGTGCGAGCGCCGGCGCGGCCGACGCACCACCTGACAGTAAGCTGAAAATCAAGGAGCGACACATGGCAAATCTTGAAACGAGCTATATGGGTATCGACCTCAAGAGCCCGCTCGTGGTCGGCGCGTGCAGCCTCACCGCCAACATGAAGGCAATAAAGAAGATAGAGGAAGCAGGCGCCGGGGCGCTTGTCATCAAGTCTCTCTTCGAAGAGGAAATCCAGCTCGAGAAGTACAAGATGGAAGAAGACATCGAGATGTACGACGACTGGCATGCCGAGATGACCGACATCTTTCCGGAGATGGAGCACTCGGGCCCCGAAGAGCATCTGATGTGGGTGAAGAAAACCAAGGAAGAGGCCGGTATTCCCGTCATCGCCAGCCTCAACGCCGTGAATCACGACACCTGGGTGGAATGGGCCAAGCGCCTCGAGGAGACCGGAGTCGACGGCCTCGAGCTCAACTTCTTCTCCACCCCGACCAACTTCGATGAGAACGCGAAGAAGATCGAGGATGATCAGATCAACGCGCTTCGCGACGTGAAGAAGGCCGTGAAGATTCCCGTCTCGGTCAAGCTCAGCCATTTCTACACGAACCCGCTCGAGCTCATTAAGCGCATGGCCGACACGGGCGTGGACGGATTTGTGCTGTTCAACCGCATGTTCCACCCCAGCTTCGACATCGAGAAGGAGGACCTCTCCTACCCCTTCAACCTTTCCCAGCCGAACGACCACCGACTTCCCATGCGCTTCGTCGGCATGCTTCACGGCAACACCAAGGGCAGCCTGTGTGCATCAAACGGCGTCCACAAGGCCGAAGACGCGGTCGAGGTCCTGCTCGCCGGGGCGGACGTCTTTCAGGTCGTCAGCACCCTCTACCAGAACTCCATCAATGTGATCGAGGACTTGAACAGCGGCATCTCCGACTGGATGGATCGCAAGGGCTATCGCGGCATTGCAGACTTCCGCGGCAAGCTCAGTGCGAAGAACACCGGCGGCAAGAGCGCGTATCGCCGTGCTCAGTACGTGAAGATGCTCCTCCACGCCGACGAGTACGTCAAGCGACCGAAACTCATATAGCGGTCGACACATGACAATCGAAAAAGAGGCCTTCGGGGAGTGCCCCGAAGGCCCGGTCGAGCGCATCAACATCGAGAACGCGCGCGGAACGCGCGTATCCGCCATTACCTATGGTGCCATCATCACGTCGGTACTGTTGCCGGATGTCTCCGGTACGCGTACGGAGGTGACTCTCGGCTTCGACGATCTCGAGGGCTATCTCGGCGCGCATCCCTATTTCGGCGCGACGGTGGGCCGGGTCGCCAATCGGATCGCCGGTGCAGCGTTCAGCCTCGACGGAAGCACCCATCGCATCGACGCCAACCAGGGCGAGAATACGCTCCACGGCGGCACCGACGGGTTCCATCGCAAGCTGTGGACGGCGGAGCTCTTCGGTGAAAGTGAGGAAGCGGGCGTGGTCTTCAGCCGGACCAGCCCCCACGGCGAGTGCGGCTTTCCCGGAAATCTTAAGGTCTCGATCCGTCTCTCCCTGTCCGAAAAGGACGAGCTCGTCCTCTCCTATGAGGCAACAACCGACAGACCGACTGCTGTCAACCTGACCAATCACGCCTACTGGAATCTCGGCGGGAAGCCGAACGAGACCGTTCTCGGTCACGTGGTAACCCTCGACCCGGACCACTATCTTCCCACCGGCGAAGGCCAGATCCCCACCGGTCGCATCGCACCGGTTGCCGGCGATCCTCACGATTTCAGACAGCCGAAGCCCGTGGGCAAGGACATCGGCGAGGCGGGAGAGGGCTTCGACGAGTGCTACGTCTTCGGCGACGATATCGGCGAGCGACGGTCCCGGGCGGAGGTGGCCTCAGACGAGCTTCGCCGTTTTGCGCGGGTGGAGGACCCCGAGAGCGGCCGGACCATGGAGATCCGCAGCACGATGCCCGGCATACAGTTCTACACCGGCAACAAGCTCGAGGGCGCACCCGCCCGCGACGGGGCCACGCTGGTGAAGCACGCCGGGATGTGCTTCGAGACGCAGTTTCTGCCGAACGCAGTCAACGAGCCGGGTTTCCCATCACCCTTCCTCTACCCCGGAGAGACCTACCGCCACACCACGGTGCACGTGTTCGGGACGCTCTGAGGTCTCGGGCGCCAGGATTACACCGGCCGCAGTTCGCCCTCGAAGGGCACGAGCACCCGATCGAGCAGCCCGTGAAGATGGGATATGGCGATGCCATAGTTGGTCACCGGGACCCCTGCGGCAACCGCCTCATCGAGGCGACTCAGCATCATCTTCCGCGTGAGCATGCATGCACCGCAGTGAATCACGAGCGCGTACTCCCCGATGTCGTCGGGGTATCCGCCGCCCTGCACCGTGATGTCGAGCTCTTTTCCCGTGTACTGCCGCAGCCATCGGGGGATCTTCACGCGACCGATATCGTCGGAGTGGGCATGGTGAGTACAGGACTCCGCAAGTAACACGCGGTCACCGTGCTCGAGCCGGTCGATCATGGCCGAGCCTTCGACGAACCGGGCAAGGTCGCCTTTGAGGCGTGAGAAGAGGACACTGAAGGTTGTAAGGGGTATCTCCGGCGGCACGGATCCGGCCGCCTTCTGCACCACCTGTGAATCGGTAATGGCCAGGTCGGGCAGCCGCTTCAGCTGCGACAGCGCCCAATCCACCTCTCGCTCCTTCACGACCAGCGTGGCTGCGTCCGCATCGAGGATCTCGCGGATGGTCTGAACCTGGGGCAGGATCAATCGCCCCTTCGGCGCTTCGAGGTCGATGGGGACGATCATGAGCACGAAGGAATAGCGGGAAATCATGTTCTGCAGCAGCGCGCGCTCCTGCTCGCGCTTGGTCTCGAGCACACTGATGAGTTCCCGCTTGAGCTCCTCCACGCCGGCACCGGTCAGGTTGGAGACCTCGAGGACCGCTATGCCCTCGGCGCGAAGTTCCGCCGTGACCGGCGCCTCCGCACCGCGGCTGTCACGACCGGTCACGGCAACGAGAAGGTCGGTGCGGTGTTCGCGCAGGTAGCGGCGCTCCGCCTCGGTCATGGTTCCCGAGGTAACATAGAGGGTGATGTCGGCGCCGCGCTCGGCGCGGCGCGTGCGGCTGACCCGTTGCGTGCCGAGAACACCCTCGTCGTCGATGCCGGCTGTGTCGACGAAGACAACCGGCCCGAAGGGCAGGAGCTCCATCCCCTTGTACACGGGATCGGTGGTCGTGCCCGGCGTATCCGAGACGATCGCGAGCTCCCGGCCGGTAATGCGGTTTATGAGGCTGGACTTGCCGCTGTTGCGCGGCCCGAGCAGCACGATATGGGGTCTGAGACCCCGCGGTGTGTTAGTCATCATGATCCTCCCCTGTCCCCTTCTCCTTCAGTGTCTCGACAAGTGCCGCATACCGTCGGCGGAGGTCGGCGTAGCGCGCCGGGTCGTAGCCGAGGCGGGTCAGGTTCCGTGTGGAGAGCAGTTCCTCGCAGTCGGCCTCGGCCATGCCGAGCTCGCTCACGAGATATTCGGAAAGCAACATATCCCGGCCCCTCGCGGCCTCGACAATGCGCTCGCACGCCGCATATCCGAACAGGGGCAGGAGGGCAACCACGCGGCCGTGGCTCGCCTCGAGGTTCCGCTCACAGCGCTCGGGGTCCACCTCCACTGAACCTATGAGGTCCCGCAGGGTTCCCGCGGCTCCGGCGAGCAGGCGGAGGCTCTCCCAGGCCGTATGCGCAATGGCCGGGAGAAAGGCGTTGAGCTCGAGCTCGCTGCGGGCGCAGAGCCGGGTGAGCAGGCTGTGGTTTGCGGCGATGCGCTCTCCGGCCTGCACCACCGCCTCAGCCTGCACGGGGTTTACCTTGCCGGCCATGATCGAGGACCCTTTCACCGGAGCCGGCAGCACGAGCTCTCCGATGCCGCCGTGCGGCCCCGACGCCAGAAGCCTGATATCGCCGGCAATACGCTGCAGGCCAACGGCGGCGACGTTCACCGTTTCCATTGCCTCGAGAACCTGGTCGTAGTTGGAGGTCGCCTCCACTGGGTTGTCCGCACGCGTGACCGGGTGCCGCGTCGTGCGCTGAAGCTGACGAATGACGCCGAGGACGTAGTCCCGCGGAGCGCCGAGACCCGTGCCGACGGCAGTTCCACCCAGGTTGACCTCTTTGAGGCGTTCCCGTGCCTTGAAGAGGCGCCAGCGGTCCCGACCGAGCGTTCCCGCCCAGGTTGCGAATTGCCGGCCGGCGGTGGTCACCGTCGCGTCGCGAAGCTGCGTGCGTGCGGTCTTCAGCACATCCGCGTGCGCCCTCTCTCCCTGTTGTATGGCGGTCTGTAGCGCCTCGATCTCCCGTTCAGCCGGCTCGAGCATATCGAGCAGCATCAGCCGCAGCGCCGTGGGCATCACGTCATTCGTCGACTGGTGGAGGTTCACGTGATCGAGGGGATCGATGGCGGCGGTGCCGTGGTCGCGGGCTGCGCTGCCGTTCCCGTCGGTGACGCCGTCTGCTTCCCCTTCCCGCGCGCTCTGCTCCCGGGCACGCGCGGCGATCGCCTCGTTGAGGCTCATGTTCACGGCCGTCCCGGCACCTCCCTGGTATGCGTCGAGATCGAAATGCCGTGTGAGCTCGGCATCGGCACGTGAGTCGAAGTAATCGATCGCCTCCTCGAGGGCCTGCGCCTCATCGGCACCGAGGTACCCTCCGGCGGCGTTCGCCCGCGCACAGGCACGCTTCACGCACAGCCCCGCCCGAATGAGCTCGAGGGGAACCGTATAGGGCGAGACGCGGTACAGGGTCCGTGCTCGCGCGGTCTGCGCACCGCGATAGCGGTCACTCAAAGCTTTGCCATCCCCGACTTCACCGTCACGCCTTCGATGCTGCCGAGCCGTCCGGTCAATGCGCCTACCTCGTCCGCATCCGCGTGGACGATCAGCGTGATCACCGAGATCCGATCGTCCTCGAGGTGCGGCAGTCCCATTCGTCCCTGAATGAGATCGGCGAACCGGCTGAGCACCTCCTGTACCTGCTTTCCTCTGCGGTGCCTGGTCTCCACGACGATTCCCACGAACCCGTAGCGCTTTTCCTGGTGCGGATTACTCTCGGTCATCCTTGCTTCCTCCTCGCGAAATGCGGGGCGTCTCCCCACCGGTTGGCTTCGACCGGCCGACCCGTCCACGCAACACGTCCGGTGATGCACCCGGCGCACATAGTGGGGTCCTCGTCCACGCAGGCCTTTCCGTCGTAGAGCTGATAACCGGATCGCATGGCGACTGGGGTTACCACGGGCATGACGACGTTGGCGCCGCCCTGCAGGGCCCGTTCACGCCCGAAGGCGTCGAGCGTCTGCAGCGCGGTCGTTGCGGCAATATTCACGTCCCGGAGAACGATGCGGGTGAGCGCAATCATCCTGAGAGTGCGGTCGAGGAGCTGGGCACGCTCATCGTCGCTCATGTGCTGCCCGCTGCCCATGGGCGTCGAGGCGTGCGGCAGATAGGGACCCATGCCGATCATATCCACCCCTTCGATGGCGAAGAAACGGATGTCGTCGGCCAGGTCCCACACGGTCTGTCCGGCAAGCCCGATCATGACGCCGGTGCCCACCTGGAACCCGGCATCGCGCACGGCATGCAGAGCCGCGCGACGATCGGCATATCGCTGCGCAGGCGGGTGTATACGGGCGTAGAGCTCCGGCGAGCTCGTCTCTATGCGGAGCAGATAGCGGTGCGCACCGGCCTCGAAGAAGCGCCGGTAGACCTCGGGCGACTGTTCGCCCACCGAGAGCGTGATGCCGAGCCCGTCGGGCAGGGCGGGGCCTCGCGTCTCCGTCTTTATGCTCTCGAGCAAGCGACAGACGTAATCGATGAACGCCGCATCACGCCGTTCTCCCGCCTGCAGGGTGAGCGATCCGTACCCGGCCTCCACGCAGTGCCTGGCGGCGGCGAGCACGTCGTCCCTGGAGAGCGTGTAGCGATGAACGGTCCCATTGCTGCGGCGGATGCCGCAGTAGAGGCAATCGGCGCGGCAGACGTTGGAGAACTCGAGGAGCCCCCGAAAGCGCACCGCATCGCCCACCTCGGCTCGCATGGTTTCGTCAGCCGCAGCGGCAAGCCGCGCGGTCGTGCGCGGATCCGGGTCGGAGAGAAGCGCGGCAAGTGCGCCTGCGTCGAGAGCGCGGGCCGCCTCCATGCGCTCTGTGAACTCGGGGCGCCCGGGGGAGAGCGAAGACTCGGGGCGCCCGGGCAGCCCGGTTGAGGCATCCACCGCAGGCTCCCTATATGTAGAGATCGCGCTCACCGGCGCTCGTGCGCCGGTAGTAGTCATCGAACTGCCGCCGCTGCGCCTTGCCGTTGAACGCCAGTGATCCTAGCTCGCTGCGGATGAGCTCCTCGCCGATGCGACGGGTTTCGCCCGTGCCGAAGTCATCGAGCCACTCGCGGAAGGTCAGCACCGCGTTGAGCTTGCAGAAATGGCCCTCCTTGCACGAGCGCAGCAGGTGCATGATTCGCTCGCCGGTACGGCCGATCCGATATCCGGCGGTGCAGAAGCTCGTAATGAAGCCCTGCCGCGCCATGTCCCGAATCAGCTCGTCGAGGGATCTGGTGTCGCCGAGCATGAACTGCTGGCGCTCCTCGTGCTGACCGTCCTTCTCGTCCGCACTGTAGGCGCCGATACCGATGCGGGTCGAGGCGTCCATCTGCGTCACACCGCGGTGCACCGTTTCATCGCGGATGGCGGCGGGCTCACGGGCGGTGCAGATCATGCCGGTGTAGGGCACGGCGAGCCGCAACACGGTGACGAGCTTCAGAAAGTCGGCGTCGCCGACCCGGTAACGGGTGTCGGTTGTCGCCGGCGCGTTCTGGGCGGGCTCGAGGCGCGGAAACGAAATGGTGTGCGGACCGATTCCGTCGAAGCGGCGCTCGAGCTCTCGCGCATGGTGGAGGAGACCCATCACTTCGAATCGCCAGTCGTAGAGGCCGAACAGCGCGCCGATTCCCACATCGTCTATGCCCGCCTCCATGGCCCGATGCATGGCGTACAGTCGCCACCGGTAGTCGCTTTTGAGATGATGCGAGCCGTGCACGCGCCGGTAGGTTTCCCGATGGTAGGTCTCCTGGAAAACCTGGAACGTGCCGATGCCGACCTCCGGCAGGCGGCGCAGGTGGTCGATGGGCATCGGTGCCGCGTTGACGTTGACCCGGCGGATGCAGGAGTGCCCGCCCCTCGTCTCCACACTCTGGCGATACACTGTATCGATGCTCTCGGTGATGTAGTCGATGTCCGATTCGGGGTGCTCGCCGTAGACCACGATGAGTCGCTTGTGTCCATGTGTCCCGGTGAGAGCGCGGGTCTCAGCGGCGACCTCCTCCATGCTCAGCTTGCGCCGCTCCATGCCGGTGTTCTCCGAGCGAAACCCGCAGTAGGCGCAGTTGTTCACACAGTGGTTGGACATGTAGAGCGGGGCGAATGTGACGATGCGGTTGTCGTAGACCTTCAGCTTGACCTCGAGAGCGGCGGCGCGCATCTCCTCGAGAAGGTCGAGGTCATCCACATGAAGTAGCGCGGCGGTCTCCGCCGGGGTGAGCGTCTCTATGTTCTTCGACTTGGCCAGAATATCGTGAACGCGGGCCCGATCAGGACGGCGATTCTCTGCGAGTGTTCGGTGAATGAGGTCTTCATCGATGAAGTCGGCGCCGTCCTCGAGATAGCGCTCAATCTCATCCGGGCGGATGATGTCGGACTTGAACGTGGAAGTCATGGGTCCCCCTTCCGTCAGACTGGGTCCTCCGGAACAGTGTGTGGTTGCTGCGTCCTCCCCTCAGCGGCACCCTCGGCAGGGCGACGCCTCAGTGTCGGACAGATCGAGTGTAGCAGCCCCGGGGGAATCGGTCAAGAAATATCGATATTAGACTTAACGGGGCCTGTCCGGCCAACGCCTGCGGGGCCCGATCCGGCCGCCGCCCCGCAGGCGACGCGTCACCACGAAAAGGGCCCGACCGCCGCGCCCACGCTCAGGTGGACGGGCGATCGGGCCCTGATGTTTTCGAGGTGCCGCCGGCAGCCACGGTCTGCGGCGCCGGGAGAGGCGGCGGCAACGGGAGTTCCCGGCCCCGGCGCCGGGAGAGGCGGCGCGCCCGCCGGTGTCACCGGTCGGCGCCGCACCGTCGCTTACTGGTTCTTCGACTCGTCCTCTTCGTTTACGACCTCGTAGTCGGCGTCCTCGTAGTCCGCCGAGGCGCCCTGACCGTTGCCGCCTGCGCCGGCCTCGGGGCCCGATCCGGCCGCTCCTGCGCCGCCGGCTGCACCGGCCGCGCCGCCGCCTTCCTGCTGGGCCTGCTGGTACACGGTCTGTGCCAGCGTGTGCGAGGCCTGTTTGAGGGCTTCGGTCTTCTGCCTGATGTCCTCGAGGTCTTCACCCTCGAGCGCCTTCTTCAGATCGTCGATGGCACTCTGGATGGACTGCTTGTCCTCGTCGGAGACCTTATCGCCGTAGTCGGAGAGGGACTTCTCGGTTGTGTAGACCAGGCTGTCGGCCTCGTTTCGGGCCTCTGCCCGCTCCTTGGACTTCTTGTCCTCCTCCGCATGCTGTTCGGCGTCCTTGACCATATTGTTGATCTCGTCCTCGGAGAGACCCGAAGAGGACTCGATGCGGATCTTCTGCTCCTTGCCGGTGCCGAGATCCTTGGCCGAGACGTGCACGATGCCGTTGGCGTCGATGTCGAAGCTGACCTCGATCTGCGGCACGCCGCGGGGTGCGGGCGGAATGCCCTCGAGATTAAACTCGCCGAGCAATCGGTTCTCGGTTGCCATCTCACGCTCACCCTGATAGACCCTGACCGTAACCGCGGTCTGATTGTCCTCTGCGGTGGAGAAGATCTGGCTCTTCTTGGTTGGAATCGTGGTGTTTCGCTCGATGAGCTTGGTGAACACCCCGCCGAGGGTCTCGATCCCGAGGGAGAGCGGGGTCACGTCGAGCAGCAGCACGTCGTTGACGTCACCGCCGAGCACACCCGCCTGAATTGCGGCGCCCATCGCCACGACCTCGTCCGGATTCACGCCCTTGTAGGGCTCCCGGCCGAAGAGCTCGGTGACGAGCTTCTGCACCATCGGAATGCGGGTCGAGCCGCCGACGAGGATGACCGCGTCGATGTCGCCCGCTTCAACCCCTGCGTCCTTGAGAGCGCTCTTGCAGGGCTCACGGGTCTTCTCGACGAGATC
Organism: Spirochaetota bacterium; assembly: GCA_009908925.1. Classification (GTDB taxonomy): domain Bacteria; phylum Spirochaetota; class Spirochaetia; order DSM-27196; family PWMO01; genus JAAAOH01. Next base: position 24,608 of record JAAAOH010000015.1, read on the forward strand.
CCCGATGAGCTGCTCGAACTTCGCCCGCGTGAGGTTGTAGTTCAAGTGCTTCGGACCTGACTGATCCGCGGTAATGAAGGGCAGGTTGATGTCCGTGCTCTGAGAGCTCGAGAGCTCCTTCTTGGCGTTCTCCGCGCCTTCCTTGAGCCGCTGCAGGGCCATGCGGTCCTGACCGAGGTCGATGCCGTAGTCACCCTTGAACTGCTCGACGAGCCACTCGATGATCTTCTGGTCGAAGTTGTCACCACCGAGGTGGGTATCTCCGTTGGTAGAGCGAACCTCGAATACGTTATCGCCGAGCTCGAGGATGGAGATATCGAAGGTACCACCACCGAGGTCGTACACGGCGATCTTCTGCTCGTTGTTATTCTTGCCGAACCCGTAAGAGAGTGCGGCCGCGGTGGGCTCATTGACGATGCGCTTTACCTCGAGCCCGGCAATCCGCCCGGCGTCCTTGGTGGCCTGGCGCTGCGAGTCGTTGAAGTAGGCCGGCACGGTGATGACCGCCTGCTCGATCTCCTCACCGAGATAGTCCTCCGCGGTCTGCTTCATCTTCTGAAGCACCGCCGCCGAGATCTCAGGAGGCGAGAACTGCTTGTCGCCGACCTTCACGCGCACGTCCCCGCTGGGACCTTCATCGACCTCAAACGGAACGATCTCGCGCTCACGGTCCACTTCGTGGAAGCGGCGACCCATAAATCGCTTGATCGAGTACACCGTGCTGTCGGGGTTGGTAATCATCTGGTTGCGCGCCGGCTGACCTACGAGGCGCTCGCCCTTGTTCGTGTAGGCGACAACCGACGGCGTCGTGCGGTTACCTTCCGCGTTCTGAATGACCACGGGATCGCCGCCTTCCATGACGGCAACGACGGAGTTCGTCGTCCCGAGGTCTATACCGATTATCTTGTTGGACGTAGCCATAGATGTCCTCCCAATGTATGTTCGTCTCTCTATCTGAATCTATCTGAAAACGCCTGGCGGGGACTCATCTGGTCCCCGCCTGCGTGATATCGCTCGTTTGTGTGTTCGGTGTGCGACAGACGGAATGCGCGGCGCCACTGCTGCTTCGCACGTGCGGCTCCGCGCATTCGATTAGCCCTCCGTGACCTCGATCTTGCGGGGTTTTACCTCTTCCTGCAGATGCAGGGTGAGCGTCAACACGCCCCTGTCCATCGAGGCGTCGATTTTCTCCCGGTTGATCGTCTGATCGAGGGTGAAAACCTGGTGGAAGTCGCCCCGGCGGCGCTCCCGCAGCACGAAGTTGCGGTCTTCGCTCTCGGCCGGCCGCGATCCGTGGATGATCAGCTGGTCATCCTCGATTCGAATGTCCACGTTGTCCTTGTCGACGCCCGGCATATCGAGTCGAAGCATGACGCTTCCGTCCGCTTCCCAGCACATGTTGCCGACCGGGCGTACGCTGTTTCCGGTTTCCATTTCCTGCTTTGCCATACTCGCCCCCCTATTTCGAAACGTCGATTTTGATCTGCTTCGGTTTGGTTTCCTCACGCTTGGGCAGCGTGACCGTCAGCACGCCGTTCTTCATCTGCGCCTGCACTCTTTGCGTGTCGACGCCGTGCGGCAGGGACAGCGTACGCTGAAAACTGCCTTCCCACTCTTCCTGGCGGTAGACCTTCACGTCCTCGCCGAGCGCGGGCAGTTCTTTGGTACCCTTGATCGTGAGTACATTCGACGCGATGGATACATCGACGTTCTTCTCCTCCACACCCGGGAGGTCCATGTAGACGGTAAACGTGTCGTCATCCTCCACAACGTCGAACGCGGGAGAAACCGCGCGGTCGAGCAGCCCGCCGTTCGCTCCGTAGTCGTAGTCGAACAGCCGGTTGATTTCGTTCTGAAGGCGGTCGAGCTCGCCGACCGGATCGATTCCCCGTCTCCAACTGGTCAAGTTCATAACGCCCTCCTTCCTGCTATGGGTTTTGCGTTCATGTTCATGTTTCACCAATAATATAGCAGCTTCCGTGCCAACTGTTAGCCAAGTTATAAGTTACTTCACTGAAGGTATTTATTCGAAAAACGGCGCGCCCGGGCTCGTGGTGGAATGGGTCGAATGTGGGCCGCTCGCGCACTGTGGTAAACTGCACCCCGGCTACTGTGTCAAAAAGAAACAAAACCGCGAGACGGGGCGTCGCACGTGATGCAAAATGCGTTATTCGGCGGCGAGGCGGGCGTGCATTTCCTCGAGCTTCGTCTCGGGGATGAAGCGCATCACCGTTTCAACGTTGCGGGTGTCGCGGTAGAGGAGTCGGATAAGGGGCGGTGAGTAGCGGAAAATCCGCCGCAGCAGGGAGGCTTCGCGCTCAACGTCAACCTCTGAGATATCGCTGAGGGGTATTGAGAAGTAGAGGCCCTCGCGCGGCGAGGTCGGATCGGTTGCGCTCTGCATCATCGCCGTAAGCCAGTTCGACGAGGGGAAATGCCGGAAATAAAGCGCCCGCTCGGTCACGAAGAACAGACCCCAGACCTCGCTCTCACCGGCGCCGCAGCCTTCGAGGCACTTTCCGATCGTGTAGACTTCGACCGTCTCACCGAGTTCCTCTTCCGTACGTCGCCAGAACTCTTCGGGGGATTCTCGCCTGGAGCTGAACAATTCCATCTCCCGGGCAGTATACCACGCTCGAGGCGTCGCGTCGCCAGGGTGCGGCGGCCACACCCCGGGCGCCCGCCCGCTTCAGCCGTGCTCCCGCACGTACTCGGTGAGCCGGGAGAACGGCAGGGGCATGCTGAAGTAGTAGCCCTGGTATCGCGTGCAGGCTTTCCCCCGCAGATACTCGAGATGGCGGTCCTGCTCGACGCCCTCGGCGATCACGGTCATCCCCAGGGATTTCCCGAGACTCACGATGCTGTTGATGATCTTCGAGTTGTGCTCCTCATCCATGTTGATGACGAAGCCCTTGTCTATCTTCAGCGAGTCCACGGGGAATCGCGTGAGATAGCTCAGGGAGGAGTAGCCGGTGCCGAAGTCGTCGATGGCAATGCGGAGGCCGGGGTTATGCTCGACAAGCATCTTCATCCGGCGGATCGCATCCTCGGCATCCCGCATGATTGTGGTTTCGGTGAGCTCGAGGATGAGATGCCGCGCTTCGACCCCCGCGCGCTCGAGACTCTCATGTACGACATCGTGGAGATCGTCGCGCTCGAGCTGCACCGGCGATATGTTCACCGAAACGAAGAGCTCGGGGTGGCCGGTGCGGTGGAGATGGCCGATCTGCATGCATGCGCGATCGAGCACCCAGCGTCCGAGCTCGATGATGAGCCGCGTTTCTTCGGCCACGGGGATGAAGTCGTCCGGCAGGATGATGCTTCCGTCCTCCTGCTCGAGGCGCAGCAGCGCCTCGATCCCGAGCATGCGTCCCGACTCGTCGTTGATCGGCTGGTAGTAGAGCTCGAAATCGTTGTTCCGCAGCGCGCGCCGCACGCCGTCCTCGAGCAGCAGCCGGTTCATCGCCTTGCTGTTCATGTCCCGTGCGAAGAAGGTGTAAGTATTGCCACGCTCCTTGGCGCTGTACATGGCCGTGTCGGCATTGCGCAGCACCGTGGAGCGATCGCGCCCGTCGTCGGGTATCAAGGCGATGCCGATGCTCACTCCCATGCGGATATCGGTCACCGGGCCGTGCTGCTCCACGGTGAACGGTTCCACCACCGATTCGATGATGCGAGAGGCAACCACACCCGCGTCCTCGGGTCGGGCCACGTAGGGCAGCAGGATGGTGAACTCATCGCCACCGAGGCGGAATACGTCCCTGTCACGAAACCGATAGACCCGGTCGTGCTCTCGCAGGCAATTCGTCAGCCGGCGGGCGGTCTCTTTGAGAATGGTGTCGCCGATCTCGTGCCCGAGGCTGTCGTTGACCTTCTTGAAGCCGTCGAGGTCGAGAAAAAGCAGGGCTCCGCGCCGGCCGGGGTGACGCTCCATTTCGGCGAAGATCTGCTCGAGCGTCATTTCGAGCATGTCCCGGTTGCCGAGCGCGGTCAGCTGGTCGTGGAAGGCGAGAAACTTCAGACGCCGCTCGTCCTTTTTGCGGGCGCTGATATCCCGGAGAATGCAGGTGAGAACCCGATTGTCGCCGAACCCGCGCGAATTGCCGAGGGACAGCTCGAGGGGGAAGAGGTCACCGCCTCTGCGGCGTCCAATGACCTCGAGTGAGCCCTGGAGCCCCGAGGTCTCCCTATCGGGATCGTCAATGAAGAAGTACCTGTTGACCAGTTTCCGATAGCGTCCCGCCCGCGACGGTGGAAAGAGGAGATCGAGCCCCTGATTCTCGAGCTCCTCCATCGTGTAGCCGAATACTTTGTACACCGCCGAGTTCGCGAAGCGGATAACGAACTCATGATCGATCTGCACGATCGCTTCGGTGACGGTGTCGGCGAGGGTGCGGTAGCTTTCCTTCAGGCGGGCGAGCTCGTGCTCGAGAGCCCCCCGATGAGAGGCATCCTGAAGCGCAAGAAGGATGTGTGCGTTGTGTTTCGGGCAGCGTTCGACGAGCAACCGTACGGGAACCTCGTATCCGGAGGCGTGCACGAGCGTGGAGGCACGTACCAGCCGGTACTCTTCCTCGGCGGAGCGCACTCGCTTCACAAGCGCCTCCCAGCCATGCTCGAACAGGCTCCGCGTATGACCGGCGAGCAGATCGAATATCGTCTGTCCCAGCAGGGAATTGCGGCTCAACCCTAACATCTGCGCGGCGCCGACCGATGCATCCGTGATGACTCCGTCAGCGGTCAGACACAGCGTGTGGCGCGCAGGGGATCCGTCCCTGCCTTTCGATTTGTAGCGGCGAATGAGCTCGTCAACCCGGCTGAGTGACGCCTCTATCCGCCCGACTCGTTGGTCCGGTGTCAGGTTCATTCATGCATCGCCGGAGTATCTGTGAATCCATTGTAATGCCAATCCGCGTGCACGGGAACCACGCTTGCGCGCAGCCCCCGGCGCGTGTATAACGAAGGGCACAGGAGGCATTCATGGCAGATCTCATCCGTTCCTCACTCGTGGCCAGGCTTTTCCCCTCGGGCATACCCCGACTGTGGTGCCCGATTCTCACGCACTATGATGCTGAGGGGAGAATAGATCAAGACCGCATCCGTGCTCACCTGCGGCATCTCGCGCCGACCGTCCGCACGTTTCTGGCTCCGGGGTCGACCGGCGACGGCTGGGAGATGTCCGACGCGGAGCGAAGCGAGCTCCTCGAGTTGCTCCTCGAAACCGCGGCGGAACTCGAGGTCTGGATACTCGTCGGTGTGCTCGCCACCGAGCGGGGCGCGGCCCGACGAAGCGTGGCGGCCCTCGGCGCGGAGCTCGCCGGCGGGGGCGACGCACAGGCGGGCGATGCCGGCGCAGGCTACGCGCAGGCGGGCGATGCCGGCGCCCGCGAAGGCGGTGCCGGGAGCGCGGTCGAGGCCCTCGCCGCGCGTCGCGTGTGCGGGTTCACCGTGACACCGCCGAAAGGAGCGGATCTCGACCAGACGGTAATCCGCGGCGAGCTCGAGAGCATCCTCGGGCTCGGATATCCGACCGCTCTGTATCAGCTCCCGCAGATAACCGAAAACGAAATGTCACCCGAGACGGTTTCCGACCTCGCGGCGCGCTATGAGAACTTCTACCTCTTCAAGGATACGAGCGGCGGAGACCGGGTAGCCCTGTCCGGCGCGCCCACCGCCGACGTGTTCATGGTTCGCGGGGCCGAGGGCGGCTACGCGAAGCATCTCAAACCCGCCGGCGGCCGCTACGACGGATTCCTGTTGAGCACTGCAAACTCTTTCGCAGCGGAGCTGAGCGAGATCGTCGAGCTCGTGTTCGCCGGCAGACAGGAGGAGGCCGCCGCGCTTTCGGCACGGGTGGAGACGGTGGTCAACGGCGTCTTCGACGCGGTGTCGGCTCTGCCCTACGGCAACCCCTTCGCCAACGCGAACAAAGCCATCGATCACGTCCGGGCCTATCTCCCGGACCACGGCTCCGTCCCCCCGCCCATGACCCACAGCGGCAACCGCATCCCGCAGGACGCGGTCGAGCTCGCCGAGCGTCTCCTGCGCGAGGAGGACCTCCTGCCCGGGCGCGGGTACCTGCGGCCATAGGGGCCGGCCGCGCGGTGGGGGCGCGAGGCGGATACCATGCCGCGGCCGTCGACCACCTCGCCGAAGCCCCTGGGCCTCCGTTATACTGGGCGTTGGAGGTACAACATGAGAAAATTCGCACTCTTCGCATTCAACGGCGATCCCATGTGCTTCGTGCACGTGCTCTTGAACGCACTCGACATCAAGGAAAAGGGCCACGAGGTTGCGCTCGTCGTGGAAGGCAGCGCTACGAAGCTGGTGAAGCTCCTCTCCGGCGGCCCGGGACTCGAGGACTTTGCGCAGCAGAACCCCCAGATGCACAAGATGATCGCCGATCTCTTTCAGCAGGTGAAGGAAGCCGACATGATAAGCTGCGTCTGCCAGGCCTGCTCCAACATGATGGGATCTCTCGAGGACGCTAAAGGGCTTGCCCTGCCGCTGTGCAGCGAGCTCAAAGGGCACCCTTCGATGACCCGCTACATCGAGGAAGGTTACGAGATCATCTCGTTCTGAATGGTCTGCGGTGCGCGCGGCAGCAGCATGCCTATCTCCGCGGAATGATGAGCACCGAGCAGCGCGCGGAGTGCGGCAGTTCCTCGGCCGTGGAGCCGAGCACGGCGCCCAGACCCGCGGGCGCATCGGACTTTCCGACTATCACGACATCCGCGCCGACCCGTCGTGCCTCCCGGACGATCTCACGTCGGGGGTTTCCCACGGTGGCCGTCTCATCGGTCTCGTCGAAGTTGTCGGAAAACTCACCTGCGAGCCGTTCAAGGCTCGACTCCACCTCGCTCAGTCGTGCCCGCTCTGCGGCAGGGTCCGGTGCACGCTCTCCCACGTGCATGAGCCGCAGCCGGTGCCCCGAAAGGCCCGGCGAGCACAGATAGGGCGCGACATCGGCGTCTGTTGCCTTGAAAGCGGTGGCGTAGAGAACCGTCATCCCCTCCTCTCCGGGAGCGGGACGGTTGTGCTTGTGGACGAACACCGGCAGATCGGCCAGCCGGATAACGTCTCTGGTGGTGCTCCCGAGAATGCTGCGCTGAATCCAGGTCTTGCGCTTCCAGGAGAAAACGATGAAGTCGGCTGCCTCTTCCTCTGAGACACGCACGATCTCATTCGCCGCAGAACCGTTTCGCACGAGGACCCGCGACTCGAACCCGCGCGCCGCGGCCCGGTCGGAAACTCGCCACAGCCGCTTCTCCGCGCGTCCGGCGGCCGCGACACCGAACTCCACCACGTGGAGAAAGGTGATCTTCCGCGTGCCGAAGAGTGAGAGATAGGCAAGCATCTCCTCGATGCGGGATGTGGTTTCGTTGAAGTTCAGCGGAAACAGTGCATGTTCGAACATACCGCCTGCCGGAGCCCGGAGGATCAGCTATCGGCGGCACCGCTCTCCGGGGTGCCGGCGTTTACACCCGCGTCGCCGGCCTCCAGGGTGCCGCCGGCAAGCGCAGCGGCCGCCTCGACATCGGTGACCAGCACCGTTGCCATGCCGGAAGCCAGCGCCGCGGACAGGGCCGGCGCCTTTCGCGCGCCCGCGGCGACCACAACGGCGTTCTCGGCGTTGCGCATGCGTTCGGCATCCATTTTGATCATCCGCTCATCGAGCTCCGTGCTTATAAGGTTACCGGAGGCGTCGATAAAGGTAAAGTTCATGGCCGCCACCGCACCCGCCTCGCGCAGGCGGGCGAGCTCCTCGGGCGGGATGATCTCGTACTTGGACACCGAATCCTCTTCGCTCAACCCGCTCACCCCCACCAGGAGGGTAGTGACCTTTTCCCAGGCACGAAGCACGCGGACGAAGTTTCCGTCCGCACGAATGGAGCGGCTCGTCTCCGCGGTGTCGAGGATGGCAGGCGTGTTCACGAGGTAACTCGAGCCGCCGAGCTTGCGGGCGAAGCGCGATGCAATCGCGTTGGGGTAGATGCCGGTTTCGACCTCACCCATCGCGCCGATGATCGGCACGACGTCCACGCCGCTCTTGCCGGTATCGGGCAGATGATCGGCAACCGCCTTGAGGGTCTCTCCCCAGCTCACGCCGAGGTAGTCCCCACTCGATACCGTGCGACCGAGAAGCTCGGCAAGCGCGCGCGCCATGTCGATGAAGATCTGCTCGCGGCGGGCGGAACTGGGGACCACGACGCACTCACGAAGCCCGTAGGTCGACTCGATCGCGGTCTCGAGCTCCGCGTAGCCGGCCTCGGGGTCGTGAATGCGAATCTCCACGATGCCTTCGCCTTTGGCGCGCGAGAGCCCGCGGGAGACAGTGGCCATGCTGATGTTCAACCGCTCGGCGATGTCACGCTGGGTGAGCTCATCGACGTAGTACATCCGCGCGATCTTGTGCAGAAGCCGTTGTCGTCCCACAT
>JAAAOH010000349.1 GCA_009908925.1 Spirochaetota bacterium
TGCTCCCATTCCCCACCAAACCCCGGCAACCGCGTGCGGCCGGTCAGGAGTTGCTGCATCGTGGCCTGCTTGATCGCGCGCTTCTTCTCGATGAGCCTGTCCAGCGCGGAGATGAGGTCGTCCACATCCGAAAGGGCGCGGGCGATAGCGCGTTGTTCGGGGAGTGGGGGTAGAGCCATCGTCAAGGCGCGAACTGTTGTCAGGTTCATCCCAGACTTCGCCCCAACATCTTGAGAAGAAATGAACAGCCGCTGCATGCGATTAGACGCGAGCCAGTACGCGAGAAACCGGGTATCGGCACGGCCAGGCTGGACTCGCACGAGTGCCAAGTGTTGGTTCAGGTAGGCCGGAAGCTCGATGCGATCGTCAACGAAGCCAATGATACCGATATCCGCAGTAATCGAAATAAGAATGTCACCCAAACGAAGCTGGGTGCGGTGCGCCTCTGCACTATCCACAGCGCGTGTGTCCACGTACCGAACATCGGCGAGGTCAAGGTAGATGGTACGACGCCTCACGTTGCTGATGCGCAGGAACGGTTGTCCGACCTCCGAGTAGAACTCAGCCCACCCGCGCGAGCCGCTCGTGACATAAGGGTCAAGGCCGCCAAGACGGAGCACCTCCCACCCCTCCGGAATCACCCCCACCTCGGTTCGCTTGTACCCCGGCGGAACGTGTTCTTCCTTCGCCCCGTACTCCGGCCGCGCTTCGCGGATCTCCGCTGCCTCGCCCTTCACCACGCCAACCCCATGGTCTTCAGGTGCTCCGCCACGCGCGAGCCCAACGCCTCCACCTCGCGCTCGAGCGCCGGGAGCGGTTCGGCGTAGCGGGTCTCGAGCTCTTTGATGCGGTCAGCGAGCGACTGAGTCAGACGATCCACCTCCGCGTCGAGCGCTGAGGCGAGGGCGGGGAACCACTTCTCGTCTATCACCAGGTGCTGGATCTCGTCCTCCGAGAGCTCGCCGTATTTCGCGAGCACCGCCGCGTCCAGGGCCGCTTGCGCATCTTTCACCGCCTTTGAGGCGTCCGACTCCCCGTCCATCAGCTTCAGGCACTTCTCGAGCATCCGGCGCTCATCGTCCGAGTCGTCCTCACTCTCGAGCACCTTGAGACGGTCCTTCACCGCAGTCTTGGTGACCTTGCCCTTGTCGTTGGTCACGTCCGAGAGAAGGCCCTCCTCCCCCGCATGCTCCTCGGTGAGTTCCTCGAGCTCTCGCGCCGCCGCCTCCGCGGCCTCGGTCAGAGCGTCGATCTTCTCCCGCTCGGCCCTGAAGTAGACGTGCGACAGCACATCCGGCGGGATCAGGTCCAGTTTGTACTTCCGCGCGTTCCTGCCGGAACCGATGATCAGGTCCGGCGTCTCCTGGATCTTGCGGAGGGAGTCGGAGACGATCAGCCGCGGTTTTGCCGCCTCCAGCCACCCCGTCGCCACGAGGAGGTAGACATCGTCCTGCATGACTTCCGACCAGTAGTCCATCAGGCGTTGATAGACGTCGTAGCGGTCGAGCAGCGGAAAGGAGGCGAAACGTGCAAGCAGGTCTTCCGAAACCGCATGGATCAGCGCCTTGGGGACCGTCTCCTCGCTGATCCCAACCAGAGCAGGCTTATGCGCGTCGAACCAGTTGGCAAGGACGTCCGTCGCACGAGTGCGGAAGCTTGCGAACTCTTCGGTGTCGAGGATGGTGCGCTTTACCTCCCGCGGCTCCACCCGCGCCTGCAGATAGCCGGGACGGTCCGCGGGTGCAAAGAGCGTGTCCCGGAGCGACGGAAAGATCGACCAGTAGCGGGAGAGCGCGTCCACGTCACGTTCGGGAATGCCGCCGTTGAGGTGGCCGTCCAGGTCGTGGAGGTCCTCCGGCTCCGAGGAGTCGATGTAGCGCGGGATGTTCAGGTTGTAGTCGTTCGCCTGGCTCGCGATCTCGCTCAGGGGAACCAGTCGCGAGAAGCGCTCGATCTCAAGGCCGCGGTTGAAGACGTCCACGATCCGATAGATGTCCTGGGAGCGCAGACGGTTCTTGTTTCCGTCCTTGATGAACCCGCGTGAGGCGTCCACCATGAAAATCCCCTTCCTGCCCTGGGCGTGCTCCTTGTCGATGACGATGATGCAGGCGGGGATACCCGTCCCGTAGAAGAGGTTTGCCGGAAGCCCGATAATCCCCTGTATCAGCCCACGGCGGACGAGCTCCCTCCTGATCTCCGCCTCGCGGTTCCCCCGGAAGAGCACGCCGTGGGGAAGGATGATCGCACCCTTGCCGCGGCTCTTGAGACTCGCGATTAAGTGGAGGAGGAAGGCATAGTCGCCGTTCTTGGCCGGTGGGACGCCGTACTCGAAGCGACCGAACTCATCGTGCTCCGGATCGATTCCGCTCGACCACGCCTTCGTGGAAAAGGGCGGATTGGCGACGGCAAAGTCGAAGCGCTGGAGGCCCCCGTCCTTGCTACGAAGCTGCGGGCTCGCAAGTGTGTTGCCCCGCCGGATGTCCGCCGTGGGCTGGTCGTGGAGGATCATGTTCATTCGCGCCAAGGACCAGGTGGCAATGTCCATCTCCTGGCCGTAGATCGTAATGCCTCGCGGCGATTCATCGGAGGCCTTCAGAAGGAGGGATCCCGAGCCACAGGTGGGGTCGTAGATGGTCTGATCGTTCTTCGTGTCCGGACCGATCCCGATCACCTTCGACATGATCCGCGAGACCTCCGCCGGTGTGTAGAACTGCCCCTTCGCCTTGCCCGATTCGGTGGCGAAGTGGCGCATGAGATACTCGTACGCGTCGCCGAGGAGATCGTCGCCCTCCGCGCGGTTGCCGCGGAAGTCCAGGTTCTCGAAGATCGCCACGAGCTTGGAGAGTCGGTCCTGCATCTCCTTGCCGCTGCCGAGTTTGCTCTCGTCGGCGAAATCCGCCTGGTCGATCACCCCCTGCAGGTCGTTCGCCTCCGCGAGGGCGGCAATGATCTTGTTGATCCGCTCGCCGATCTCCTTGTTCCCCTTGAGCTTGCCGATGTCCGCAAAGCTCGCGCCGGAGGGGACCCGCAGGAGCCCGCGTTCCCCGGCGTACTTGTCCGAGACGTACTTCAGGAACAGGAGCGTGAGGATGTAGTCCTTGTATTGGGAGGCATCCATGCCGCCCCGGAGCTCGTCACAGCTCTGCCAGAGCGAGGTGTAGATCTGGGATTTCTTGAGAGCCATAGTCGGTCCAATAGTACTAGAGGGCACGGATATTGTCGCCCGCTGAGCGCGTATACCAGGCGTCGAAGCAGGTTGAGATCTTCCATAAGTAGTGGGGGACCACCGGGCCGCCTCGCGGCCACCGCTGCCCTCGGGCACGAACCGACTCTGTCTTGACAACCGTATCGGGGTATGATACGATCCGTACTCGTCATTACGACCGAGGAAGCCGGCGCACGACGCCGGTATCGTGGGAGCCCTGATTTCGGGGCTCATCCAAAAAAGAGGAGGAGCGTATGACAACGTTTCGAAAACTCCTTGCCTTGAGCTTGGTGTTGGTTCTGAGCGCATTCGTGGTATGGGCCGGAGGCCAGGAAGAGGCGTCGGGGGCTGCTGAGCCTGCCGAAGAAGAGGAGATGGAAGGGTTCGACTGGAGACGCTACGAAGGGGATGAGATCCACTTCCTGGCGAACAACAACCCGGTCGGACAGCTCATCGACCAGTATGCCGACGAGTTTACGGAGCTCACCGGCATCGAGGTGACGGTCAGCCTGTTCAGTGAGCAACAGTATCGCCAGCGACGGCAGACCATCTTCCAGGCCGGAAGTGACGAGATCGATGTATATATGACGCTCGTCTCCCGCCAGGGCATGCTCTTCGAGCGGGCCGGGTGGTACGAGCCCCTCATGCCCTTCGTGAACAACGCAAACGTCACGTCTCCGGACTACGATTTCGGCGACTTCGGCGATGGCGTTATTGACTCGAAGACGGTCAACGGCATCCTCACGGGTATTCCGGTGAACATCGAAGGGCCGCTTCTCTACTACCGTACCGACATCTTTGAGGAATGCGGCCTCGATCAGCCCTCCAGTCTCGAGGGTCTCGAGGACATGGCGGCGGAACTGGCGGAGTGTCGTCCGGATATGATCCCGTGGGCAAGCCGCGGTCTCGCACCTGCGCTTCCCTACACCTTCAGCAACTTCCTGCATAACTTCGGCGGCGAGTATCAGGATGCGGACGGCATGTCCAATCTTTCCAGCCCCGAGGGCATTGCGGCGATCGAGCTCTACGCCAAGCTGATGCGTGAGTACGGTCCCGACGGAGGTATCAACTACTCCTTCCCGCAGCTCACCGCCGTGAATACGAATGGTCAGGCGGCCATGGTATTCGAGTCCAGTAATGAGTTCGGGAAGGTCATGGAGACCGAGGCGCGCCTCGACGACACCGACGTCATGGTTCTGCCCCCGGGACCCGCAGGCAGCACGCCGGTGGTCATCGGATGGTCGCTCGCCATGTCGCCGTTCTCCTCCAAGCAGGAACAGGCATGGTACTTCATTCAGTGGGCAACCAGCAGAGAGATGCAGGTCCAGCTTGCTCTCGACGGCCTTGCCCCGCCGCGCGACTCGGTATGGGATTCCGACGAGTTCCAGGACTGGCTTGCTGAAGCCGAAGTCCGGCAGCAGTGGGCGGATGGGCTCTCAGGCCTTGCAGCTGACGGCAGCTCGGTTCTTGCACCCCAGATCGTCCTGCAGCCTGAAGCACGGGAGATCATTGGAAACGCGGTTGGCTCCGTTATTCTCGGAGAAGCGACCGCCGAAGAGGCCGCTCAGTCGGCCGATGAGCAGATCAACAGGCTCATCGAGCGGGAGCAGTAGGCGGCCTGGCGCATATTCGATCGCTGATCGAATGAAACGATCCTGATAACCATGAGCCCGGCAGGCTGGTGCTCGCGCACCGGCCCACCCGGGCTCATCTTTGAGGTACGGAATGAGTGCTCCCACAAACATTGCCGGCAGGAGCAGGAACCCGATCGTGCGATTCTTCACATCGCCGTTCGTCTGGCTCATTGCCCCAGCCGCCACTTTTCTCGTCCTCATGATCGCGTTCCCACTCGGGTACGTGCTGTTCATGAGCACGCAGGACTACCTGATCGGTCTGCAGGGGAGACCGGTCGGGCTGCAGAACTACGTGGACATGCTTCGGGATCCGGTCTTCTGGATCGGCCTGCGGGTGACCTTCTCCCTGTACTTCATGTCGCTTATCGCGCAGCTCCTCATCGGCCTGTGGGTCGCAATGATGCTGAATCGCGCCTTCGTGGGCGCACGAGGGCTGCGTACGATCCTGCTTTCCCCGTTGGCGATGCCGCCGGTTGCAGTGGGCATGATGTGGCTCATTCTGCTCGACCCTGCATTCGGCCCGGTGGAGTATCTTCTCGAGGTGCTCGGGTTGCCTGAGATGCTCTTCCTCGCGTCGCCGTCGCAGGTCGTGCCGACGCTTGCAGCCATCGATACCTGGCAGTATACGCCGCTCATCGTGATCATTCTGCTCGGCGGGCTTCAGTCCCTTCCCGAGGACCCGTATCAGGCTGCAATCATCGACGGAGCCACGGCGGTGCAGCGGTTCTTCCGCATCACGCTGCCACTGCTGCGGCCGGCCATCGTAACCGCGGCGGTCCTGCGCAGTATCGATCTGCTGAGGTTCTTTGACACGATCTATATCACCACGCAGGGCGGTCCGGGGAATGCCTCGACGACGCTCAATATCTACGCATACAAGTCCGGCTTCGTGTTCTTTCACATGGGGTATGCCAGTGCCCTCATGATCGCCCTGTTTCTCATCGTTCTGGTGATCGTCTTGCTGCTCTCACGGTTGAGGAGGATGGGTCAATGAGCATCGTATCGGGAAAACGAAGCACAAAGCTGGCCTTCCTGGCGAACTCCGGGATCGCGCTGCAGTACATCATCATCGCGCTCCTCATATTGTTGCCGGTAGTGTGGATGGTGACATCGAGCTTCAAGCCTTCAGCTGAGGTAACGAGATACCCGCCGCAGCTGTTCTTCGAGCCGATCTTCGATAACTACGTGCGCCTCTTCGACACGCTCCCCTATGCGCTGTACACCATGAACAGTGTGATCGTTGCAGGCGGCTCTACCGTGTTCGGGCTGCTTCTGGCGGTACCGGCGGCCTTTGCCGTGTCGTGGTACAAGACGAACTGGCCGGCTTCGGTGTCTCTCATGGCCCGCATGGCGCCGGGCGGACTCTATCTTCTTCCCTGGTACATCATTTTCAACGGCATGGGCCTGCAGGGAAGCTACGTAGCGCTGATTCTCACGCATACGGTCATCACCATGCCGATCACCCTGTGGATCATGTCCTCCTTCTTCGACGGGATACCCCGGGACGTGCTCGAGTGCGGTCTCGTTGACGGTATGAACCTCATGGGTGTCATCAGACGCATCGCCATCCCGCTCGCCGCGCCCGGAATGGTGGTTTCGGTCATCCTCACCTTCATTCTGTCGTGGAACTACTTTCTGTTCGCGCTGGTACTCTCCGACATCGGAACGACGCCGCTCACGGTGGCTGCATTCCGCTTCGTGGGCGAGGGCGTTACGGACTGGGGCATGTTGATGGCTGCAGCCACGGTGCTTGCACTTCCACCGCTGGTGCTGGCCTTCCTCGTACAACGATGGCTCGTGCACGGGCTTACATTCGGGGCGGTGAAGGGCTGAGGCGCGCGGCCGGCGGCCGCGGCGGCAGGCCCGGCGCATACTAGCAACGGAGGCACTATGAGATTTTCAGATAAGCGGATCATCGTCACCGGCTCCGGCCGGGGTATCGGCCGGGCGATTGCGCGCCGGTTCGCCGAGGAAGGTGCAGCCGTCGCCATATGCGACATAGACCGCACGACCGCCGAGGCGACCGCCGGCGAGATCAACGAATCCGGGGGTACGGCCCTCGCGGTCGAGCTCGATGTGCGCTCAATCGAAAGCGTGCGGGCGATGCTGGACGCGGTTGTGACCGAGTGGGGCCGGGTCGACGTTCTGGTGAACAACGCCGGCATCACCATCGCCAAGCCGGTGGTCGAGTTCACCGAGGAGGAGTGGGAACGCACCCTCGATATAAACCTCAAGGGAGTGTTTCGTTGTTCTCAGCTCGTCGCCGTGCAGATGATTACGCAGGGCGGGGGTAAAATCATCAACCTCTCTTCGGAATCGGGGAAGACCGCCAAGCCGAACTTCACGATTTACGCGGCTTCGAAATTTGGCGTGGTCGGATTCACGCAGGGGCTGGCGCAGGAGCTCGCGCCGCACGGCATCACCGTAAATGCGGTGTGCCCCGGAATCGTGCACACGCCCATGTGGGAGGAGCTCGATCGCGTACTTGCGAAGCGCATGGGCAAGAAGGAGGGAGAGATACTCGCCACACGCAAGGACCAGATTCCACTCGGGCGACTCGAGCAGCCCGAGGACGTGGCCGGTGTGGTCGCCTTTCTTGCCTCCGATGATGCAAATTATATGACCGGTCAGGCCGTCAACGTTACCGGCGGGCGGGAGTTCCACTAAGGCACCCGGCGGCGCGGCACCCGCCGCCGACGCGGCGTGGCGCGGAGGAGATGCACATGAGGCTGATACCAGGCGGGCAAATAGTCAGAGAGGCAGCACAGGAGGGATACGCGGTCGCCGCGATCAACTGTCAGGGCGGAAACTACGACATCGTCCGGGCGGTCCTCGAAACCGCGGACGAGGAGCGTGCGCCCGTCATTCTCATGGCGTACGAGAAGAACACGGAGTACTACGGGCTCGGCTGGCTGCCGACGCTCGTCTCCGCCCTGGGGCCGCGTTACTCGATCCCGGTAGGCGTCCACCTCGATCACGGACAGAATATCGAGGCCGTGGAGGAAGCGGTCGAGCTCGGTTACACGAGCGTGATGATAGACTACTCGACGAAGCCGTTGGAGGAGAACATCAAGGCGACCAGCCGCGTGATCGCGGCCGCCCGAAACCGGGGTGTATCCGTGGAGGCCGAGCTCGGCGAATTGCAGCGAAACCAGGGCGCAGGCGCCGGCGGCTCGGCGGGCGGTAGCGCAGGCGCCGCGTCGGCCGCGGAAAACCTGGTTGATCCCCGCCACGTGGAACAGTTTCTCAGCGAGGCGCCGGTTGATATGCTGGCGGTGGGAATCGGGAATGCCCATGGCTTCTACAAGGGCACCCCGAACATCCGCCTCGACCTGCTGCAGGAGGTGAACAAGGTGTCCGGCGGTACTCCGCTCGTGCTCCACGGTACCACCGGCATCCCGCCGGAGACCGTAAAGGCGTGCATCTCCAACGGCATGGCCAAGATAAACTTCGGGACGGCTGTGCGCGTCGGGTTCATCGACTACCTGACAGCCGGCGCCAACGGTGACTTCGACCACAAGGGGCATATCTGGCGCCTCTGCCGCTACGCCAAGGACCGGGTGAAAGAAGACATCCGTACCATCATTCGCCTGACAGGGAGTGCGGGACGTGCCTGAGGACTGCCGGCGGATATGAGCATGGGG
>JAAAOH010000328.1 GCA_009908925.1 Spirochaetota bacterium
GAACGCGGCAAAGGACAGCTCTCGCATCGGAACGCGGTCCGCCCGCGGACTGTAGAGGTAGCCGAGGCCGTCGAGGATCTGCTCGACCGGACTCTTGGAATAGTGGAAAACGCGGCTCACCGAGCTCTGCGTGCCGAGCATGCCGCGTTCTATGAAGCCCCGGCGCATCTTCGAGGTGAGTGACAGAAAGTCCTCGTAGCCCATGCGTGTGCGAAAGAGCATGACGGCGATGTCGGTGTTGCGGTTGTTCTTGTGGATAAGGGCGGGGATGTCGTAGTTGACCACGAAGAAGGCGCCAACCCGCTTCACCGTTTGCCCGTCCACGACGAGGATATCCGGCTCATCGACCCACTGCGAGAAGAGCTCCTCGGCCCGCACATTGAGCCGGTCGAGGGCCTCGAAGGCACCGATCACCGGAGCAGTCTCGAAATCGGTGCCGAAGTGATCGCGGAAGCGCTCCTTCATGCGCTCGGTAAACAGGTGCTTGCCGTGCACCGCGAAGCTCATCTTCACGGCATAGTGCCGCTCTACGATGTGATTGCTCGCGATGAACTCACCCGGTATGTTCGCAAGATAGACGAGGTGGAGATCGATCTTGTACTGGGGGCATTCCTCTACGACTTTCAGGACTTCCCGCTCCCCGACGACACCGTTGGTCTCGGGGCGCATGTACACGAAAATGTCCTGAATGCCCGGGTCCGTTTCTGGGCCCGGATAGGGCACGAGTACCTGAGGCTTCGCTGCACCGGCGTGGGAATCCATGACGTGCACCCTCCCTCTCCGGTCGCGTCCGCCGGCACCGGCTATTCGACCGCCGGCGGCATCTGTCGAGACCCTGTCAGCGAAGCGCGTCCATATCGATCTCCGCCGCCGAACAGGGCACCTGTATGCCCCAGCTCTCGAGGACGCGCGGGTGGATCTCGCCGAAGATCCCGACCTGCACGCCGTCGACTACGATCGCAGCCGTGCGACCGGGGATGAACCGGGGGTCATCGAGCTCTTCGAGCCCGTGCTCGTACCCAAGATAATAGAAGAGCGAGGTGACGTGGGAGTTCATGAGGTTGAAGTCCGCGTCGGACTCAGCGGCGAGAAAGCCGAGTGCGTTCACGCTGCGCGAGCCGTAGTTATCCGACGCGTCCTGACGCACGATCTTTCCGGCCTCGAAAATGAGGTGCGGGTAGCTCGCATTCGCCGACACGCTCTCAGCTGACAGCAGATGAGGGATGATGGAGTGCCGGACGTACTCGTAATTCTCAGACAGCGGATTGCTGACCTTCACGAACTCCCGGGCGATTGCCTCGCGCTCCTCCTCGGGATACATCCACTCGATGAACTCGCGGTGGGAGCCGAGATAGTTGAAGATCATCTCCTGGTAACCGAGGCCGACCATGATGTTCTTTGCCCGTCGTGAGAAAATCTCCGCCTCGCTGAGGCGTCCCACGGTGTACTCCGAGGGCATGGCGGGCTCGAACGAGTCCATGCCGAGGCCGATCATGATGTCTTCGATGACGTCCACCGGATGAAGGAAGTCGTTGCGGTACACCGGCGGATAGGCGGTCACCGCATCCCCGTCGGCGTCGGCCTCCACCCCCATCCGGCCCAGGCTCTCGACCACCTGATCGGCGGTCAGCGAAACCCCGAGCATCTTCTCGGCATCCGCCACCTGCACCGTGTGCGGCTTCTGGAAGTAGTACGGCGTGACGATCTCCCGGCCGTAGGGCGTGTCGTAGGGATAGACGACGCGGATCGGCAGCACCCGGTAGCCGTGATCGGCCAGGTCGCAGGCGATGATGTTTCCGGTCAGAAGCAGCTGTTCCATATCGAGACCGGTCATCTCCACGAAGAGCTGCCAGTCGCCCTGCTGCACCCCGCCGATGTAGGCGCTGTTGATGATGGGCGGGAAGCCCACTATCTCGCCGCGGTCGTCCTTGAGCAGGGGCATCTTCGGGAAGTCCTCAACCAGGGAGGCGAACTCCTGCCCCTTGGGATGCTCGGTGAGAATCTGGCGCAGCGTCATCGTCCGGTCGGTGCCCAGCGGCTGAAACTGCGTGGTCTCGGGATCCGCGGCCACGTAGTGGATGGGATACTTCACCAGTGCCGAACGATACACACCGATGGCAACGGACTTGCGCTTGCGGCCGTAGTTCCAGGCAAGCTTCTCCTGGGTCTGAATGAGATCGAGGAGGCCCGGCTCGTCTATGTGCTTCCCGGCGACCGCGAAGGCCACCAGATAGGGGCGTGTATGCTCGAGTTCCGGATCCACCATGAAGCGGCGTTCCTGCGGATCCTTCATGTCCCCCTCGCGGGAGACGAAGTCGTAGGTCGGCATCTCGCCGCGCCGGTAGATGCGAAGCTGGCGTGCGAGCCCCGCCGCGGACCAGAGGTCGGGTCGATTGGTGTCATTCAGCTCGAACTTGGCGATACCGCGCTCGTCGGCTTCGGCATCGAGCTCCGCCTTGGCTGCGGTCAGCAGTTGCTCGAGGGTCTCGGTCTCCAGCCGGGTACCGAGGTAGTCAAAAAACGCCTGCTCGTAGACGTCGATCTTAGGCATGCTTCAGCTCCTTCGCCTCAGTCGCACACGTTCTATGTCGTTGGAGAAGAGCTCACGGAGGTCGTCGAGCCCCAGATGCATGAGCGCCATCCGGTCAATACCGAGCCCCCACGCGAGGACCGGGACATCCACGCCGAGCGGCTTCGTTACCTCCGGCCGGAAGATACCCGACCCGCCGAGCTCGAACCACCCCAGAACCGGGTGCTTGATGTGCACCTCGACCGACGGCTCGGTAAACGGGAAATACCCCGGCACGTACTTCACTTCCTGGGCGCCGGCCACCTCGACCGCGAACATCTTGAGGAAGCCAAGAAGCGTGCGCAGATTCACCTCATGTCCCAGCACGATTCCCTCGGTCTGATAGAAGTCGGAAAGATGCGTGGCGTCGATCTGATCATTTCGAAAGCAGCGCACCACACCGAAGTACTTCCCCGGAACCTTTGCCGTGGGCAACTGCTTGGCTGAGAGCACCGTACCCTGACTGCGCAGGATCAGGCGCCGGGTGAAGTCACGGTCGAAGGGATAGCGCCAGCCGAGGCTTCCCGTCTCCCAGCCGTCCTCGTGTGTCCGGGCAACCTGGCTGAGGTAGGGCTCGGTGATTTCTTTGGCGTGATCGGGATGATCAACGTAGTACACGTCGTGAATATCGCGGGCGGCGTGGAACTGCGGCATGAACAGCGCATCGGAGTTCCAGAACTCCGTCTCCACGAGCGGCCCGTCGAACTCCTCGAACCCGAGAGAGGTAAGCTTGTCCTTGACCCGCTCGAGATACTCGCCGTAGGGATTCCGACGGCCAGGCAGCACCCGCGCCGCGGGGATGTTGATGTTATAGGCGCGGAAGTTACGGTGTCGCCAGGCGCCGGTGCGAAGCATCTCGGGCGTGAGCGCGCCCACTTCCTCGCCGGTCACGCCCGCCGCGTCCAGAGCTTTCTTCGCCTCGATGCCGGCCTTCGTGAAACGAAAGTGGACCGTTTCGTGCTCGGCAGCCCGGAAAATCGTGCTCGCGGCGCCTCGCTTCTTGCTGACGGTCTGAATAGCCGCACGCTCGGCATCGCTCAGGTCGGCATCGGTCAGGCTGCCGTCCGAGTGCGCGCGATCGATGAGGGCACGCACCGTCGAGACCGACTCCGGCATCTGCGCGCCGTTCTCCAGCTGAACACGCTTCTCCTCGTCCATGGACAGCACGCCCGCCTTCGACAGAGCCCCGTAGGCCGACCCCGTTTCCTTGTTTTCGAGAGAGAGTCGCGAGGTAATGTCCGGCATCCGCATCGGTCCCTGCTCGCGTATTACCGACACGATGCGCTCCTCGGGCATGCCCTCGGTCGCGTAGCGCGCACCGAGCTCTGTGAGCTCGTAGCGGACCGACTGCTCGCGCCGGGTCTCCTCGATGAGCTCCTTTGCCGAGAGCCAGCTCAGGGCCTGATTCGCCTGTCCGGTGTTCAGGCCGAGGGCCTCCACGAGGCGCTCCGCGTCGAACTCATCCTTCGGGCCGAGGTGGAGCAGGGCGCGTACTTCGAGCGGATGGAGGTTCTTAGCGATGTCTGCGCGATCCATAGCGGGGCTCCTCAATGTGGTGTGTCATTGGTACCGGAAACCCGCTGCTTTGTAAAGTGAAGGGTCATGCGTGAGGGTCGGTGTGATGGCTAATGGAGGATAGGGGAGTCGAACCCCTGACCTATTGATTGCGAACCAATCGCTCTACCACCTGAGCTAATCCCCCAACTGGGCCCACAATATACACGGTTGCCTCGGCTTGATGCAAGAGGTTAGTTTCTAGCAGCGGCAGCGGTCGCGTCGGGCGGCACCCCCGACGGCGGCGCCGACGCCGCGGACAGCAACCATGAAGACGATTGCCCAGATCGCAACACCACACACCCGCCTCTTTCCGGACCACGCCGACCGCAGACGCCGGGTCTACGTCACTATCAGTTTCTTCCCCGGAACGGGCAGCCACTTTCACGTCGAAATCCGCGAGGAGCATAATTACGTCTTCGATCCGGATACGCAGGAGTGGATCGAACCGGGGAACGACCCCGCCGGCGAGGGACGACACCGCTTCATGAAGTTCAACCGGGAGGACACCGCGCGACGCTGGGTGGAGGATGTCTTTGCCGGGGAGTTCTCCGAGGAGACGCACGAGCTCGTCTTCCGTGGAGACGTGTCGAATCGCTGGTACTATCCCGAAGGTGACTGATGCGGGCGAGCGATGAACCGTGATACACTTTCGCCCGTGAAGCACATCATCCTCACAGCCATTGCACTTACGCTGCTTCTCGCCGGCTGCGCAACTGATTCCGAGCGCCCGACTGCGGCGCCGTCGGGACCGGATACCGGATTCCCGCTGGTACGCCCGTCTGCGAATGCGCTTGCGGAACTGCCGCCGCCCTCGGTGAAGCTCGTGGACCTGAGAAAGCTTCGCGTCGGCATGACGACGGCTGAGGTACTCGAGATATTCCCCGGACCCGTCGAGACGAAGATATCGCCGCGCGACACCACGGTGTGGCAGTACCGTTTCGCCGAGCTCTACTTCCGCGACGGCCTGCTGTTCAACTGGTTCAACCTGGAAGAGGAATACTGAGGCCGCGCGGGTGCGGCGGCTCCCGCGAGCCGACGCCTGCGGCCGGCGCCGTCACCCCGGTCGCGCCGCCCGCCGGCCCTACCGCAGCGCCTTCATCAGAAACTCGAGCCGCGTTTTCAGGGCGTCGGCAATCTTGTGGTTCGGATGGTAGCCAGAGAGTGATTGTATATAGCCGAAGGTGTCGCGCAGGCGCTTGGGTGTAACCCTCAGGGGCTCGCCCCCCTCTTCGGCCTCCCGTCCCATGCCGTAGCGCTCGATGTCGGCCCGGAGTCCCGGCCGCCCGGTCAGCCGCGCCTTGATGGTCTCGATGCGCAGTCGAATGTCGCTCTCGAGGAAGGCGCGGTTCTGCTGTTCCGGCAGGTCGCCGGTAAGCTGGACGAGATAATCGAACATCGCGGCCCGTCGCTGCCACTCGTCCTCGGGCTCCTCGTCGGGTTCGCCGGCCCCGCCGGGCTCCTCGTCGGGTTCGCCGGCCCCGCCGGGCTCCTCGACGCCTTGTTCGCCGGTGCCCGCTTCCCCGGCGGGTTTTTCCTCCGTCGCTGCTTCCTCGTCCCGCTCCGGCTCCCCCTGGGGGGCCTGCTCCCCTGGCAACTCCTCCTCCCCGGGCAGCTCTTCCTCCCCGGGCGGCTCTTCCTCCGACGGCGGCGCCTGGGGGGCGAGTCCTTCGGGCGGCTGCACGCCCTCCGGCGGGGCGTGAAATACAAAGGTCGGAGCGGGCCACGGCGGCGCAGCGCCCTCCCCCGACTGCCGGTCCGATTCCTGCCGGGCCGCTTCCTGCGGAGCCGGCGGCTGCTGCGCGGGCTGCTGATGTATGTGATACGTCTGTGACGGTGGCGGATACTGAGGCGGCGGATATTGCGGGGGCGGGTACTGCGGATATTGCGGCGGCAGCTGGGCCGGGTACGGGGGCGGGGGCGGAGGCTGGCGGTACTGGGGCTCAGCCTCGTTGTGCCAGGGTGAGGCGCCGGGATGCTCGGGGGGCGGATAGCTCGGCGGCCCGGAGGCGGCCGGTTGCCGCTGTGGCGGAGACTCACGACGCTCGCCCTCGGCCATTCTCAACAGTGAGGGATAGTGCTGGTGAGCAGAAAGGGCCTCCCAGTCCGGCTCTTCAGGGGGCTCCGCCTCTGCTTCCTCGATGTCCTGCTCGAAGTGCTCGGCGGTGAAGTCGAGAATCGGAATCGAGTCCTCTTCGAGTCCGGCAAGCTCATCGATCTCCATCTCGTCCTTGACCTCTTTCGCCTCGCCCTCCTCGGCTTCTCGCGCGAGGTCGCCGAGCTTCTCGAGGTTACGTTGCCAGGCCTCGTTGTGGTCGGCCTGATAGGTGCTGACGATGTCCTCGTAAATCGCGAGGCTCTCATTGATGGCCGAGAGGTCCTCCGGATTGGCACGATTACCCTGCAGGCTTATGAGCTCCTCGGCCGAGTGTAGCGCCTCGTCGCGCTCACCCTGCGCCCGATACGCCCTGGCGAGGTGGGAAAGCACCGCTCCATGCTCGGGATACTCGGCCCGCAGTTTCTGCAGGAGGCGTACGGCTGCATCGACTTTGCCCCGCGCGATGAGGATGTCGGCGCGCAGAAGGTGACCTTCGGGATCGCCCGGCACCCGCTCGAGATAGCCTTTCAGTTCGTGTGCCGCCTCCTCGTAGCGCTCCTCGGACACGAAGAAGCGCGCAAGGTCGAGACGATGGCTGTGGTGCTTTGAATCGGCAGCCTCCAGCCGTTGGAAGCAGTCTTTGGCCTCCTCCTCACGCGCGGTGCGGAAATACACCAGCCCGAGGAGGTGCAGCGCGCTCGGCTCGTCATGCTCGAGTCGGAGCACGGTCTGGAGCTCTTCCTCGGCCTCCCACAGGCGCTCGCGCGCGGCAAGGCTTTCCGCACGAGCCCGCCGGAAGTCCACGCGGTCGGGAAAGGCGGATACGACCTCCCCCAGCACCTCGGGCACATCCTCGCGGTCGTCGCGGCCCGAGAGCACGAGGACGATATTGCCCGCCGCGTGCTCGTATCGGGGATTCAGGCGAAGCGCCTCGCGAAGATGGTCGACGGCCGCATCGAGCTCCCCGCGCTGCATCTGTATCGTGGCAGCGTTGTTGTGCGCAATTGCGTTCTCGGGGTTTATGCGGAGGATCTCCTGATAGGCGCGCAGCGACTCCCCGAGCCGACCGAGGCGGTCGAGGACCACGCCGCGGTTTATCAGCGCATCGACCCATCCGGGACGGCTCCGCAACGCGCGGCCGAAGGATTCCGCGGCCGCCTCGAGATCACCCTCCCGCTCCTGGGCCAGACCGATGTTGTAGTGCAGCCCGGGGTGATTGGGATCGTGGTACAGCCCACGCTGGAAGACATCGCGGGCCTTCGTGTGGTCGCCCTGCGCCGCGAGCAGATTGCCGAGATTGTTGTATGCCGGCAGGAATGCAGGATCGAGCTCGATTGCCTTCTCGTAGGCAGCGGCGGCCTCGTCGATATCACCCGCAACCTTGTAGACGTTCGCAAGGTTGTAGCGCAGGTCGGCCCGTTCGGGGTTCAGGTTGATTGCCGAGCGAATGGCCTTCAGGGCGTCCCCGAAACGACCAAGACGTCGGTACATGATCCCCAGGTTGTTGAAGGCCTCCGCGTTCTGCCGGTCCTGCTCGATGGCGGCCGAAAACTCCCGCGCTGCCGCGGCGATTTCGCCCTGCTGCGCGAGCACGGAGCCGAGGAGGATATGAGCCCGCGGTTGAGAGCCGTCAGACTCGAGCTGCTGCTCGAGAAGCTCCCGCGCTACGGAGTAGTCGCCAATGCGATACGCGTTTCGGGCTCGATGTAAAGCACTGTCGGACTGCACGATCTATCTCCCGAGGCGAGACGGTCTCGCCGTCACCTCAGAAGATAACACGCTTTCGCCGGTCGTGCTCGATACATCCCGCGATGCGACGGCGAAGAAGTACAGCGTGCCGTTGTCCAGGCCGTCTATCGTAACCTCCGACCGGTCGTCGATCGCCACGGGTGAATCTCCGATGGATGCCTCGGACCCGAAGTAGCGTCCCGATCGCGTACCGTAGAAGACCGTGTAGCCCTGAAGATCGGCGTCCGGGACCCCCTCCCAGCGAAGCGTCACCTCGCCGTCCCCCGGGATCGCCACGATCCTCGCAGGCGGCGAGGGTGGGAGGTCGGGCTCGTAGACAACACGGATATCCACCAGACGCGGAGTTCGGCTGCGCTCACCACCCGGGAAAAGCTCGGCGCGCACCTGCACGAACCGCCCCTGAGCGGTCGGCTCGAGCTCACGGCCCGGCTCGAAG
>JAAAOH010000176.1 GCA_009908925.1 Spirochaetota bacterium
GCGGTCAGCATGGAGACCGACTACGGCCAGCCGGCCGACGAGGATCAGATCCGAAGCATCTGGCAGGGAGACGCCCGGGTGAAGCGGTAAGGCCGGACGGGGCGGGGAGCGTGCGACGGCCGCCGCGCCCCGCGAGCCACCAGTAAAAGCTTATAACGTCGATTTTCTCAAAAACACCTTGCACGAATCTCTAAAGCAGGTATAAACTCTATTCAGTCTCGAAAGGGGCATTCGCCGCTCTGCGAATCGGTGCCGGAGACCGGGTCCGGAGCGAAAGGGGCATAGCATGCGTTGGAAAGACTTGAAACTGAGTGTGAAACTGTCGGTAGGGTTCGGTGTGGTCCTCGTGCTGCTCGCAGGGCTTGCCGTATGGGCGGTGCAAGGCGTACAGGGTATCGTTCGAAACGCCGAAGAGGTCATCGTCGGCAACGAGCTGCGTGGCGATATCGTTCAGCGGGAGGTCGATCACCTGAACTGGGCGAACGACGTCAACGCCCTCATCACCGATGATTCGATCCACGAACTTGACGTGGAAACCGACCCGACGCAGTGCGCCTTCGGGAAGTGGTACTACAGCGACGAGCGCAAGCAGGCGGAGCGACTCGTCCCGGCCCTCGCGCCGCTGCTGGCGGACATCGAGGAGCCGCACAATCATCTGCATCAGTCGGCGGTGAGCATCGGCAACGCCTACGTGGACGTGGATGCGAGTCTCGGATCCTTCCTGAGAGAGAAACAAACCGACCACCTCGCGTGGAAGGGGGATGTCGCCCAGCTTCTCATCGATCCCGGTTACACCGGTGATGACATCATCATAGATCACACGCAGTGTAGCCTGGGCAAATGGCTCTATTCCGACGAAGTGGCGTCCCGCCGTGGCACCGACGGCGGATTCGACGGGGCGATCGGCCCGATCTACGATCCCCATCAAGAATTGCATCAAACCGCTGCCGATGTGCGGGCGCTTCGCGACAGCGGCGATTTCGATGCTGCACGGGCCCTCTACAACGAGGAGACCTCCGAATACGCCGAGGAGACGCTTGCCGCCATCGACGGGCTCATCGGATGGCATGACGAGCAACTCGAGCAACTGGACCGAGCCGAGGATATCTACGCGCAGGAGACCAAGGTGTCTCTGGCCGGCGTGCAGTCCCTGCTCGGAGACATCGTCCACACCGCCGAGGCCAACATCATGACCGATGAGGTGATGCTGGCTCTTGCCGATCGAACACGACTGCTGGTCGTCGTGATAGGCGCGATCGCGGTGCTGATCGGTATCGCAATGACGCCGATCATTACCCGCAGTATCGTCAAGCCCATCCGCGGGGTGATGGAAACCGTTCACACCGTGGCCTCGGGAGACCTCTCCGCCCAGATCAATGTCGACCAGAAGGACGAGGTCGGTCAGCTTGCACGGTCCGTCGGGGAAATGCAGGACCGGCTCATCGAGATCGTCGGAAGCGTCAAGACGGCGAGCGACAATGTTGCCTCCGGCAGCCAGCAGATGTCCTCGAGCGCGCAGGAGATGTCCCAGGGCGCTACCGAACAGGCTGCGAGCACCGAAGAGGTTTCCTCGTCCATGGAAGAGATGGACTCCAATATCCAGCAGAACGCCGACAACTCGCAGGAGACCGAGAAGATAGCCCTCAAGGCGGCGAATGATGCCGAGCAGGGGGGCGTTGCCGTGAAGCAGACCGTCGAGGCAATGCGAAACATCGCGGAGAAAATCAACATAATCGAAGAGATCGCCCGCAATACCAACCTGCTTGCCCTCAATGCAGCCATCGAGGCGGCTCGGGCAGGTGAGCACGGGAAGGGATTCGCCGTCGTCGCCTCCGAGGTACGCAAGCTCGCCGAGCGGAGCCAGAAAGCGGCCGGCGAGATAAGTGAGCTTTCCACGAGCAGCGTCGATGTCGCCGAGGACGCCGGGAAGCTCCTCGAGGCGCTCGTGCCAGACATCAAGCGGACGTCCGAGCTCGTGCAGGAGATAAGCGCCTCCAGCGGCGAGCAGCGCTCGGGCAGTCAGCAGGTGAACAAGGCGCTCGCCCAACTCGACCAGGTCGTGCAGCAGAACGCCTCTCAGGCAGAGGAAATGTCGAGCATGGCCGAAGAGCTCGCGGGCCAGGCCGATCAGTTGCAGTCGACAATGTCGTACTTCAAGACGGGCAACGAAACGCCGCTGCTCACAACCAATGGCGGGAACGGCCACGCCGGCCGTCCCACGCTTGCTGCGCCGGAGACCCCGGTATCAAGCGCGACGGCGAACCCGGTCGCGAGTCAGGCGGAATAGGCAAAGGAAGGTAAGATTATATGGGAACCGTGTACGGCAATGATGACAGCATGGATACGGCCGACTCGACGCTTCGGGTCGGCGAGTTCCTCGTCAGCATCGGCGCGATGACCGACGCGGATGTTGCGCGCGTGCTCGAGGAGCAGACGCAGAGACCCTACAAGCTCTTCGGCCAGATCGCGATCGACCTGGGCCTCATCAGCGACGGCGCCGTGGATCGCTATCTCGAGATGAAGTATCCGGTCGCGAGGTGAGTCCAGTCCCGGCCTGTGTCAGGCTGCGTCCCGGGTGTTTAATCACGTAACCGGGGGTCTGATCCCATAGGACCACCGCCTACTTCGGCTGATCAGCTCGAGGCCGAGACGCTCCGCAGAACAGCCCATGAATCCGCCAGCGTGTTCGCAATCTGGAACTGGAGATTTCGCAACCGCGCGAGCGTTTCCTCGTATTGCTGCTGGATAGCCTCGACGCCGGCGTCCCCCGCACTGCGGATCCGCGTGTCCAGGGCCTTCTCGTAGCGCTCGCGGAGCTCACCCGCGCGGGCCCAAACGGTGTTGTAGCTTTCTCTCAGCGCCGCGATACCCGCGGTCATCTGCTGCAGTCGGCTCGCGACCCGTTCCCGCGCGGCAACCCTGAAGCCCTCGGCCAGCTCTCCCATGAGCTCGGTAACCGGGACTATGGCGTTCACCCGGGCCGCATTGGTCCCCGCGAAGACGAAGCCCTGCTTCATCCGTCCCTTCCGTGCGTTGTTGAGTGCGACGGAGATGCAGTACTTTGCCGCGCCCGCCTTGCAGCTTGCAAGGCACTGCCATGCACAGCGAAACTCCGGTCGATTGCCCGCCTCGGAGGCCTCGATAAATTCGTTTCGGATGGCCCTGCCGGGCATGCCTACCGGGCTGTCGATGAGGCCGATTTCATCCTCGGTCGCGTTGACGTAGGTCTGCTTGAATGCCGGGTCCGCGTCGCACTCGTTCGTCGCAACGAAGCGCGTTCCCATCTGCACGGCCTCGGCTCCGAGCTCGAGAGCCGCCTCGATGTCTGCACCGGTATACACGCCGCCTCCGGCGATCACCGGGATCTTTCGCGAGAACTCGGCCTCGAAGGGTTCGAGCGCCTTGACGATGTGGGGGACCACGGCTTCGAGCTGCACCTCCGGATCATCGAGCTGGTCCCTGGAGAACCCGAGGTGTCCCCCGGCAAGGGGCCCCTCGAAGACGACGCCGTCGGGAACATCGCCGTAGATCTTCTTCCACATCCGGAAGATCATCTCGGTTGCGCGCACCGAGCTCACGATGGGTACGGCCTTTACGCCCGCATCGCGCATCGCCTCCACGGGGAGGCCCTTGATGGGGAGCCCGGCGCCCATGAAGATGACGTCGACCTTCTCCTCGATTGCGACCTCGAGGAGCTGGTGGAAGTCGTTGAGGGCGACCATGATGTTGACCCCGATGATGCCGTCACTCTTCTCCCGGGCGCTGCGGATCTCCCGGCGGAGCGCGCGGAGGTTCGCCGCTCTCCCGTCGCTGTAGTAGTCCTTCTCGAGCAGCCCGATGCCGTTTGCGGCGATGACGCCGATACCGCCGGCGTCGGCCACCGCGGCGGCAAGCCCCGAAAGCGAGATGCCCACGCCCATTCCGCCCTGAACGACCGGTGCCTTCGCCTCGAGATTGCCGAGGCGAAACGAGGGCCATGTGAATCGGAGCTTGCCCGGGAGTTTGAACGAGGTCTTGAGTTTGTCGAACGGGAGGGTCGCAGAGAGCTCATCGGAAAGATTTCTGAGATGGGGAATGAGGGTATCGAGGGGAGAAGCGGTCATGGTCGGTTCCTGTGTGTCGTGAGGGCTCACGAAATTGGAGATTCATCTTCAACCTAGACTGTGTACGGTCGAAGGTCAACCGCTTCGTGCGGGGCTCGTCGGCGTGCATGTCCCCACTAATCCTGAAGAAGCTCCCGCACTGCCGCCCGGTTCGGCATGGCGCTCTGCGCGCCCATTCCGGTGCAGGCCATAGCTCCCACCGCGTTCGCAAAACGCACTGCCATATCCAGATCGAGGCCGTCGCCGAGGGCGGCGGCGAGGCCCGCGTTGAAGGCGTCGCCGGCGGCGGTGGTGTCGGCAACCTCCACGCCGAAGCCGGCGACCACGCGCGTGCCCGCCTGCTCTACGATGTAGGCTCCACCGGCGCCCGCCTTTATGATGACCGTCCGTGCGCCGAGCTCGCGAAGCCGTGCCCCTGCATGCGCCGCGCTGTCCTCATCCGTGACAGCAATGCCGGTCAGGGTTTCCGCCTCGCTCTCGTTCGGGGTGATGTACGCCGCATTCTCGAGGAGCCCGCGGTCGAGGCCGTCCGGGGGCGCGGGGGCGGGATCGAGGATGGTGACGACGCCGCGCTCGGTCGCCTGGGCCATGGCGTAGCCCACGGTATCGAACGGAGTTTCGAGCTGGAAGAGGGCGTAGTCGGCCCCGGCAAGGGCGTCGAGATGCGCATTAACATATCCACGGTCAACGAGCCCGTTCGCGCCGGGGACGATGACGATGTGGTTCTCGCCCGCCGCGTCCACCTCTATGACGGCCACTCCGGTGGATGTCCGCGGAACGACTTCGATTTCGGTGGTGTCAACGCCCTCAGCCTCGAACGTCCGTTGGTAACTCGAACCGAAGACGTCGTCGCCGATCTTCCCGGCCATGAGCACCCGCGCGCCGAGCCGGGCGAGTGCAACCGCCTGGTTGGCGCCTTTGCCCCCGGGATAAGTGCCGAACGCGGTGCCGGTCCGCGTCTCGCCCGGGCGGGGAAAGCGGTCGACCTGCGCAACCAGGTCCATGTTGATACTGCCTATAACGCAAAACGAGCTGCTCATGGGCGACAGCTTAGTCCCCGTCCGGCGTGTATGACAAGCCGCCGGAGAACCGTCGTTTGTGTTTGACAGATCCCGAAAAGCCGGGTTATCATGAAGCAATCGATTGCGCAACCCATTGCGCAATCGATTCAACGATTATGGCAACCATGAAGGACGTCGCCCGGCGTGCGGGGGTCTCCCCGACGACGGTCAGCCACATTCTTAACAGCACTCGCCATGTCAGCGCGGATCTCACCGCGCGGGTGCTCGACGCTATTCAGGAGCTCGACTACCGCCCATACGGGCTTGCGCGGAGCCTGCGTACCAAGCAGTCCTACACGATTGGTGTGCTGATTCCGGATAATACCAACCCCTACTTCGCGGAGGTCGCGCGGCTCGTGGAGGATGAGTGTTTCCTGCAGGGCTATAACGTGATCATCTGCAACACCGAGCAGGATCCGAGCAAGGAGCTCACCTATTTGCGGCTTCTCGGGGAGAAGGCCGCAGACGGGCTGATATTTGTCTCAACCGGCAACGATGCCGAGGCAATAGAGGCGCTCGGGCGGCAGAAGGTCGCATCGATTCTCGTCGATCGCGATATTCCCGAGCTCGACCTCGACAGGGTCCTGTCGGACAACGAGCAGGGCGCATATCTGGCGGTTCGGCATTTGACCGAGCTCGGACATCGTCGTATCGACTGTATCGCCGGTCCGCGCGGCATTGCCTCCACGGATGCGCGGCTTGCCGGGTACAGAACCGCCCTGAGTGAGGCCGGTGCGACGGGGAAGGTCGTTCACGGTGACTTTCAGATCGAGAGCGGCTACAACGCCTTCGTTTCGATGTATGAGAGCGGCGACATGCCCCAGGCCATCTTTGCGTCGAACGACCTCATGGCGCTGGGTGTGCTCCACGGAGCAGCAGAGCAGCGCATGCGCGTTCCCTACGATTTGTCGGTGGTGGGCTTCGACGACATTCAGCTTGCATCATTTGCCGTGCCGTCACTGACAACGGTGCGACAGCCCAAACGCGAAATCGCTCGGGAGGCCGTGAAGCTACTGCTCGGCCGCCTTACTTCTGAGAGCACCGACGATGCGCGGCACCGGGTGCTCACCCCGGAACTGGTGGTGCGGGCCTCGAGCGGTCAACCGGCAACAGATCAAGGAGCAGGAGTCCTATGAAGAGCAGCGGGATTTTCAATCAGCCGATTTCCAGTCTCATTTCAGGCATGGGCCACACCGACTCCCTCGTCGTATCGGATGCCGGACTTCCCATCCCGCCCGGACCCCAACGCATCGATCTCGCGCTGCGCTGTGGCCTGCCGACATTCCTCGAGGTGCTCGAGACTGTTCTCGGCGAGCTCGAGGTTGAACGCGCGGTCATTGCCGAGCAGACACGAGAGAAGAGCGCCAAGCTTCACGAGGGGCTCCTCGCCATCCTCGGAGAGGTAGCGGTGGATTACGTCGACCACGAGGAGCTCAAAGCCCGCTCTGCCGGCTCCAAAGGCATTATTCGTACGGGCGAATGCACACCGTTTGCAAACGTCATTCTGTACTCGGGGGTAGTGTTCTGAGCATGACACAAGCCCTCGATATCCGCCAGATACTGAGACGCTTCGGCCTGCTACTCGCCATCATCCTGCTTGCCGCGGTGTTGTCCGGGCTCTCCGAGCAGTTTCTCACGATGCAGAACGTGCTGAATCTGCTGTTGCAGGCGACGGTAAACGCGACGATTGCGGCCGGTATGACGCTGGTCATCCTGACCGCAGGTATAGATCTGTCGGTCGGATCCGTGCTTGCACTCACGGCCGTGGTCACCGCCGACGTGCTGCAGATGGGCGTCCCCGTACCGCTTGCCGTACTCGCGGGCCTGGGACTCGGCGCTGCTGTCGGCGTAGTGAATGGACTGCTCATTACCCACGGACGCATACCGCCGTTCATCACCACCCTGGGTATGATGACGCTCGCCCGCGGTCTCGCGCTGAGCTACGCCGGTGGCCAGCCCATTACGGGGCTTCCGGAGGCGTTTCTCGGGATCGGGACCTCTCACATACTCGGGATTCCCTCGCCGGTATGGATAACTGCACTGATCTACGGCGTGGGGATCTTCCTGCTCTCGCGCACGACGCTCGGGCGCTACGTGTACGCGATCGGAAACAATCCGGTGGCCTCGCGTGTCGCGGGGCTGCCGGTGCGGGCCACGACGATTGCGGTGTATGCCGTCTCCGGTACGCTCGCGGCGCTTGCCGGAATGATCCTGGTAGCCCGCCTCGATTCGGCGCAGCCGGTCATGGGCATCCGCTACGAGCTCGACGCCATCGCAGCAGTGGTCGTGGGCGGCGCCGCACTGACCGGTGGAGAGGGGACGCTCTGGGGAACGGTTCTCGGCGCGCTCATCATGGCGATGATTGCCAACGCCATCAACATCCTGAACGTGTCTCCCTTTTACGCGCAGGTGCTGCAGGGTGGAGTCATCATAGCTGCACTTCTCATACACAGTTTCGGGCGACGCAGAACGTAGTGCGTCGTCGAACGCGATAGGAGATTGTCGGCTCCGTTGGGGCCGAGAGAGCAACAGAATAAGGAGGAGCGAACATGAGACGCACACTGGTTCTCATCGTTTCAGTATTGCTGGTAGCAGCCGGACCGCTGTTTGCAAGCGGGCAGGCGGAAGGGGGCGGAGAAGCCGAAGCACCGGTCTTCGGTCTGTCGGTTTCGACGTTGAACAATCCCTTCTTCGTAACGCTCAGGGACGGCGCACAGGCGGCCGCCGATGAGATGGGAGTGGAGCTCGTTGTTGTCGACTCGCAGGACGATCCGGCACGTGAGGCAAGCAACATTCAGGACCTCATCCAGCGAGGGGTCGATGCATTGCTGATCAACCCCACCGACTCGGACGCGGTCGTACCGAGCGTGCAGCGAGCAAACGACGCCGGAATCCCGGTGTTCACCATCGACCGCGGTGCGAACGGCGGTGAGGTGGTCTCCCACATCGCAAGCGACAATGTCGCAGGCGGAGAGATGGCCGCCGAGTACCTCATTGAGGCCATTGGGGGTAGTGGTCAGGTCGTCGAGCTCCAGGGCATCCCGGGTACCTCGGCGGCACGTGATCGCGGCGAGGGCTTCAATAACGTGGTCGACCAGAATGACGACGTGGAAGTGATCGCCCGTCAGACGGCCAACTTCAACCGCACCGAAGGCCTGAACGTGTTCCAGAACATACTGCAGGCGGAGTCCGACATTGACGGTGTGTTCGCACATAACGACGGTATGGTGCTCGGCGCCAT
>JAAAOH010000050.1 GCA_009908925.1 Spirochaetota bacterium
ATATCGGCCTCGGCGAAATCCGCATCCTCGTGGCGGCCGAGAACGAAACGGATCGGGAGAGACGCGATGGAATCGAGGGATGCGGCAAGCTCCGTCCCGTCTCTCAGGTCCGTGACGGTAACCTCGGCTCCCTCGTGGGCGAAAAACCGGGCCGCGGAGGCGCCACCACCGTGGAGGCCGAGTCCCATGACGGTCACTCTCGCCCCGGCGTAGGATTCAGGAGCTTTCAACGACGAACTCCTTCATGTCTGATTCGTTGAGATACGCCCGTACGCGCAGACTGCTCCACGCCTCCTGCCGGCTCTCATCGATCTGAGCTCTCAACCGCTGAAACGTTTCGAGGTCCTCGCTGAATGCCCGCTCCTTGAGCGCATCCTGTATCTCCTCAATATGCGGCTTGAGGAAGTCCCTCGCCACATGCAAAAGCGGCGCGTCTTTCCACCGCCTCGCGGGCAGCAGGTCGATCACACTCAGGCAGACCGAGCGGTACTTGCAGTTGAGCGGATAGAAGGGATAGGTCCGCTTCCCGGGCGGGAGGAACAGCTTGGAGAAGAACCTGGTCAGATCTCTGTCGAGCCAGATTCCCTGCCCGTCTCGCCGATCCAGGTCTCTGAGACGATCTGCTCCACACGAACGCCCTCGGGATCCGACTCGGAGCCCATGATGCCGGTTACGGGAATCATATCCGCCTCGACGTATAGCCTGTCGGTGCGGTACGCCGGGCTCACGTCGTTCGATCCGCGCTCGGTGATTTCATGAACCGTGGGCCGAAAGGACAGGTCGAGCCTGAGCAGATAGAGGTCGATCCTCCCGTCCTGCTCGTTGAGGGCGTAGAACGTGGGGCGTTGGACCTCGGCCGGGTCGAAGACGTATGAGAGGCCGTCGAAGATGGCGAGTCTCCGTGCGATCAGGGTGCGGGTGAGGTCGCGCAGAGCCGAGAGGTAGTCCTCCCCCGGTCTCGAACGCCGCACATCGTGGTGGATGGGAAGCGACGGTACGACGATCGCGGAGGGAAGGCGCAGGAAGAAGTCTTCGTTCTGGTCGAAGTGCCTGGTAAAGGCGATCGGCTCGGCGGGCGAGACCGCGATGATCTCGTTCATGCCTGGGTCGGAATAGCCGAGCCTGATTTCTCCGGTTGCCTGCTCCATCGACGGCCACTATACCCGCAGACTACAACGCTGTGCAATGTTGAGCCACGGAAGGAATTGGGCTACACTCGCAAGTACATGTACCGGCCCTTTGCAGCGCTACTCATGCTTTTCCTCGTGACGACCTTCCTGCAGGCGCAGGAGGAGGCCCCGGGAGTCGACAGCCCGGAGACCGCGAGCCCCCGCGCCGAGGAGGCCCCCGTACCCCGGGACGGTCGCATCCCCATCGGGATGGTGCTCACCGCCGAAGGCCGGCGGCTCTCGTTTTTTCGCGAGGGCAGCGTCTCCGCCTATGATGCGTACCTCGAGCCGGTTGCCGGGCGCCCGGTCCTTGCCGGCTCACTCCTGCAGCTCGAGGAAAACACGAGTCTCGAGCTGCAGCTGCTTCCCGCCCGCACGAGAATGAAGCTTGGCGCCCAGGCGACCATCCGCCTCGAGGCCGTCGACGACGCAGGCGGCGGGCGCCTCACCATGTACTTCGGCCGCCTCCGGGCAATCGTCCCGTCGTCAGCCGCGAGCGACGTTGTCGTGGAGGGGCCCGACGCCCGCGTCACGATTGCCCCGGGGAGCGACGTCGCAGTCGACGTGCTTGCCGACCCCGCCAACGCCGCCGTCTACACGGCGGTCTCGACCATCGCCGGGAGTGCAACCGTGCAGCCGAAACCGATCGACGCCGAGAGCGAGGTCACCGTGGTGGCCGGCGGCACGCGTGCACGTACCGTCCCGGCCGAAGCCGGCGTGGCGCTGGAGGTTTCCGACGCTCTCGAAGGGGAAACCGTGGCGTTCTGGGCGCGCCACAGTTTCGAGGCTCGGCCGGCAGGACCGGTGGCCCTCGAGGACCGATTCCCGCAGGCTTATTCCTACGTATACGGATTCTACGGCGAGCCACCGCAGCTCGCCGAGCCCCTGCCCGAGACGCAACCCGAGCCCGCCCCCGAGGACGGGCCGCCTGAGGCCGAGATAGAACCTCTGCCCACGCTTCCCGAGCTCGACCTTGCGCCGCCCGAGTTCGCCGAGCGTGACCGCACCGAGCTCCGAAACGGGGGGCTCGGGCTCATGGTCATGGGCGCGGTGTTTGCGGGTGCGGGCTATGGGGTGGACTATGCCGCCGATGCTTTCCTCAGCGATGCCGTACAGCCCGAGGGGGTCTCACCCGGCACGGTGATGATGTACGCCGGTGGCGGCTTCTTCGTCACCGGACTCATCACCTTTCTGGTGTCACAGTTCTGAGGTCGTGCCCGCGAGCGGCCGTGGCTACAAGCTTCGGATTTCCGAGCTTCAGGGTTCCGAGCTCGCCGCGGGTTCCTCGATGAGGGTGCCGTCGGTGCGCCGCCGTTCCATGGTCCGGTCCTCGAGCCGGTCGATCTGATAGATCACCCAGTCGCCACGGCTCTGCCGCATGTACACACGATCGACCCGCTCGAATCCGACGAGAATGCCCTCGCCGCCGCTGTCACGGTCCATACCGGTCGGGTACCACTTGTCGTATGTTACGCGAAAGGCGCGCTCGCCTTCGGCAGGGGCACGGAGTGCCTCGAGGCGAAGATCGGCAACGCCGTATACCTGCCGTCCCTCCTCTATAGGGGGCTTCCCCTCGGCGTGCCAGTCCCGGGCGTCGATGAGGCTCGAGCGCATCTCCACAGCGGTCCGCATGCGGGAGACCACGAACATGGTGGTGACTTCGCGAATTTCCGTGGAGCCGGCGCCGTCCACGGTAGCGTCGGCCATGATTTCATGGTCGAGTTCGTTCATACCGTAGTAGAAGGCCTCCACCACCTCCGCCGAAGCGTAGCCTGCGGTCTCCCGCGGCTCGAAGGAGCGGTAGAGAATGGTTGCGGGAATGGTGCCGACAAAAACCGCAAGCAGCGTGATTCCCACGTAGCGGCGCCAGTTGCGGCGGATGTGCTCCCGTCGCCTGTAGGTCCGCTCCATGCCCCGCTGTTGCGCCTGCGCCTCCTCGAAGAGCCGACCGCGTTCCTCTTCGGTGATCTCCCGGTGGGTTCCATGCTGTATCCATGACTGGAATATGTCCGTCCATCCGTC
This sequence comes from Spirochaetota bacterium, assembly GCA_009908925.1. GTDB lineage: Bacteria > Spirochaetota > Spirochaetia > DSM-27196 > PWMO01 > JAAAOH01. The sequence goes on from JAAAOH010000050.1 coordinate 3,192, forward strand.
GAGGGTCGGGAGCTTCCCCTCCGGATCGGCGAGGCAGCTACGCAGGGTTTCACCTACGTCTTCTAGAATTTCGGGTACGATGTAGCGCGGATTCGCCACGAGTCCCGAGCGCATGCGCTCGGTGAGCTGCTCTTCCTCGGTATCCTCAAACGGCACCTGGCCCGTCAGGGACTGAAACGCCAGCACGGCCACCGCATAGGAGAGGTTTCGCTCGGCGTCGAGGTCGGGGTGATGGTATACCTCGTAGAACTCCCGGCGGTCCTCCGGTGACTGGAATCCCGAAATGGCGCTCACGAGCTCAGGGGGCAGGAAGAGCACACCGCCGTTCTCGAGGAACACGATGCTTCGCGCGTGCAGCACCGGCGTGGGCTGCTCCGAGGTCTTGAGCGTGCTCAATGCCCGCGTCAGTCGACTGAGGTAGGGAAGGAAACCGTCGGCTGAGTACTGCAGTACCTCCGAGAGGGTGTGCCCCTCGATGTAGTCGCCGTAGAGGTAGAGCTGTTCTTCGTGCTGCGTGAATCCGTGGATATGCCAGGTGTGAAGCTCGCCCTCGAAAACGATGATGCCGTGGGATCGCTTCATGCCGGTGAGCTTGGTTACCGCAAACCGGTTTGTGGGGATGTGCGTTGCAATCCCGAGAAAGGTACCGTCATGCCGGTCTATGCGAACCAGGCCGTCGGCAAGCTGTGAGAGTTCCATCTATGTGTCGTTCCCCTTGTCGGACTGCCCGACGATTTCCGTTTCATCGAATACGGTTGCGGTAAAGACCTCGATCTCGGTTGACGGGTGCTGCCAGCACTCAGGTGCGAGGTGCGCTTTGTAGCAGCAATGGGTGAGAAATGTCTCCCGGTCCCAGCCCTGCTCGGTCGCAACCTGGGGCAATAGCAGCCCGGAGTGTCCGGAGGCGCTGAGCATCACGCCGTGCGTTCCGGGGATGACCTCCTCGGCTGAGGAAACGCGGCGCAGGGGCGAGAGCACCGATATCTCGAAACGGACCGTCCCGAGCTCGGGCAGGGTTATGGGGGCGAACCGCGGGTCCCGGAAGGCAGCGGATACCGCGGCATCACGTACAGTCTCATTGAGCGGCTGCCGTGCGATGATGTGTCCGATACACCCCCGCAGTGCCGGCTCCCCTGCGCCCGGTTGGGGAGCGCGCAGGGTCACGAAGGCGCCGGCGGGCTCGAGTACGGTCTCACTCGGGGGCTCGGGATGGGACGGGGCTTTGCCCTCGAGCTTTGCCTGCACGGCGTCGCGCGCAATACGGAGAAGGTAGCGCTGGTCATCGATTGAAAGTGAAAAGTCCTGTGCCACAGCACTAGGAATTTGAAGCTTTTTGTCGTTTGCGGCAAGGGTCAATTGCGTGGCTGGTCGAACAGACGATCGAGGCGCTCGCGTTCCACCCGTACGGCGAGGTTCTTCTCCTGGGTGGGAATGACCAGGCCGGTCTTCCCGTGCTTCGCGCGCCGAAGGTGTTTGACCTGCGTGTAGAAGAGGTCGGCCTCACCGGCATTCTTCGCCTTGCTGTACCATACCGCGAGGTTACCCGCATCGAGGAGGACATCGAGGGGAATGGATTTTCCCGGTTTCGAGCGGACGAAGACGTAGCCGCCCGGGGCATCTCGGGTGTGCAGCCAGTAGTCGTTCCCGCGGACGTAGCGGCGCAAGAGCTCGTCGTTCTCCCGTGCGGTGCGCCCCACGAGGATGCGGAAGCCCTGTGACTCGAACTGCAGCCCCGGCCTCTGGTCGCGCTCACCGCTCTTCTGTGCAGGCTCGAGCGCCCGTGCCATCTCCCGGAGCGCGGCGAGGTCTTCAGTCTCGTCCACCTCCGCGATCTGCTCTTCGAGCTGCCGCACTCGCCGCCGCTGGTTGTCCAGTTGCTCGGTGATGTTCTCCAGGCTGTGCTTCGCCTTTTTGTGTCGCGCGTAGTACTTCTCCGCGTTTTCGTGGGGCGCGAGGTCGGGGTCGAGCTCGATGGTGGTGGGCTCATTGTCACGGAAGTAGTTGTCAGCCTCAACCCACCGGTCGCCCGGGGAGATGCGATGGAGGTTCGACATGATGAGATCACCGTAGATCCGATACTGTTCGTGGTCCTCCGCCTCCTCCTGCTTGCGCTCGAGGTTCGCCAGGTTGCGCCGGCTGCGAGAGAGCTCGGTCTGCAATCGCTTTCGCACGCCTGCGGCAACCTGCTCTTTGCGCTCATCGTGGGCGCGTCGGCCGTAGACTTCCTCGAGAAAATCGTTGAAGCTCTGCTCAGGCGGATGCCCGCGCACGGTGAAGCTTTCCAGCCGTGCCCTGCGCTTCGCCTCGTCCTCCTCGGAGCGCGAAATGTCCGCCTCCGGATCGTAGCGGGCGCCTGAGACCTCATCGCGTTTGGGGCGCCGGTAGACCGCATCGAGGATGACTCCGTCGGCGTCGGTGGCGATGACGTTGGCCGCGCCGCCCCACAGTCGGATCCACAGCAGAGTCCGTTCGCCGGCTCGCTCCACCGCCATTTTTACGATGCGCTCGCCCTCTATCTGGTAGGCGGCGACGATCCGGCCGCCTTCGAGCCGCGCGCGGAGGAACTGCTCGAAGCGCTGGGCCTTCTTCGGTTTGCCGGGCTTTCGCGAGAGGCTATGCAGGCGGGTTGCGCCCTGCTCGAGTGAAACGAGGAGATGGAAGCGCTCACCAGGGCGGTAGAGCTCGAAGACGAGGGTGCGGTAGTCGGGCTGGACCACACGCTGGACGTGGGAGTCGACGAGATCGAGCTCCTCGAGCACGAGATCAATTTCCCGCCAGTTGAGGGACACCGTTGTCAGCCTGCGTCCGCGTCAACGGCGCTGAGAAACGCGTCGGCGTCGTCCTGTGAGAAGAACACGAAGTAGATCGTGCGGGGCACGGTGTTGCGTCGTGCATACTCACCCACCGCGCGGTAGGCGATCTTTGCGGCCCTGTCCTTCGGGAATCCGTAGACGCCGGTGGAGATGGCGGGGAAGGCTATCGTCTGCATCGCCTCGAACGCAGCCTTATCGAGGCTGTTGCGGTAGGCGGCTTCGAGGAGCTCGTCCTCCTGACTGTCGCCTCCGTGCCAGACGGGTCCGACGGTATGGATGACCTTCTGCGCCGGGAGTTCGCCGGCGGTGGTAACGGCCGCCTGCCCCGTGGGAAGCCCGTCCGGCCAGTCGTTCTTTCGTATCTCTTTGCACTCTTTGAGAATGGCCGGGCCTCCTGCGCGGTGGATAGCGCCGTCGACGCCGCCGCCGCCCATGAGCGAGGAGTTCGCCGCGTTTACCACGGCATCAACCTCCATCTGTGTTATGTCGCCGGTCGTAATGATAAGTCGCCCGTTCAAGAGCTCGGTCATGAGATTACTCCTTGGAAATCGCTCCGTGGAAATCGCTGTACAAATTCACTATACGAAATCGGTGTCACCTGCGTCCACGGAGGCGCGGATGTAGCGCCGCACCTCACCGAGGAGGTAGAAAGACCCGGTGACCAGAATCGGCCGCCCGTCTCCGCCGGCAAGCGCTGCGGCGACTGCCGCCCCCGCATCGGGGATGAGGGACACCGATGCCCCTGCCGACTCGAATGCTCCGGCGACGGCCTCCGGCGAGCTCTCCTTGAAGCTGCCGGGCCGGGCGATGATGACCCGGTCGAAGCCGTCCGCGAGGATGCGGGCCATGGTCTCGTGGTCCTTCCCTGCCACCGAACCGAAGATGAGGACGCCGCGGGTGCCGAAGAGCTCACCAAAGGTCTCGCGAAGCCGCGCGACGGAATGGGGCGTGTGAGCGCCGTCGAGCACCACCGGCACGTCATCCGCCGTGCGGACGAGCTCGCCGCGACCGGGCAGCCATGTCGCCTGTATGCCGCGTTCGAGCGTTGCCGTCGCCACCTCCGGGAAGAGCCGGCGAATGCACAGCGCGGCGAGGGCCGCGTTGTCGGCCTGCGCGCCGCCGAGCATCGATAGCCGCGCCTTGAGGGAGGTCCCGTCGCGGAAACCCACACGCAACAGGGGCGGCACGATGCCGGTGTCGAGCTCCAGGGCCGTGGCCTCCTCGGTGAGGAATGCCGCTTCCGCCCCCGTGTCCTGGATGCGTCGGCGCACCACCGCGAGGGCCTCATCGGAGAGCCTGCCGATGAAGGCGGGGGCGCCCTTGATGATGGCGGCCTTTTCGGCGGCGATCTTCGGGATGGTATCGCCGAGATACTCGGTATGCTCGAGCTCGATGGGTGTGATGATGCTCGCAAGCGGCGAGACGACGTTCGTGGCATCGAGGCGCCCGCCCATTCCCGTCTCGAGCACAGCGTAGCGATAGCCGAGGCGGACGAATGCGAGGAAGGCGAGGAGTGTGAGGAGCTCGAACGTCGTTGGCGGCCCGCCGTGCGTCTCGTGCTCGAAGCGGACCTCGCCGCCGCCCTCGAGGTAGTTGCGAATCCGGTCGGCTTCCTCGAGAAGCACATGCTCGGGCAGGTGGCGCCGTGCCGAGGTGAAGCGTTCGAGATAGCTCTCCACGTGCGGAGATGTGTAGAGTCCGACGTCGTAGCCGGCGGCGTCGAGCATGGAGGCGACAAAGGCCGCGGTCGAGCCCTTTCCCTTGGAGCCGGCGATGTGTATGGCCTCGAGCTCGCGCTCGGGGTGGCCGAAGGCTTCGAGCAGCGCCTGCATGCGCTCGAGGCGGTACTCGCGCTTCAGTATCTTTGAGCGCTCGAGGTTGGTAAAGGACTCGATGTAGGCAAATGCGTCGTCGGTATGTGAGAAGCGTGTGCTCACGGCGATTCTACAGCGACTCGTCACGGCGCCGCAGCGCCTGTGCGTGGGTGTGGAAGCCCTCATAGTCGGCAAGGGCGATGACGTGGTCGCGCAGCGTATCATAGCCGGCGGCGGTCACGTGGACAACCGAGGAGTGCTTCATGAAGTCTCTCACCGACACCGGAGACCAGGTGCGCGCGTTCCCGCCGGTGGGAAGGACGGCGTTGGCGCCGGTGGCGTAGTTTGCGAGGCTGAACACCGAGTGCTCGCCGAGGAGGATCTCGCCCGCGTGGCGAATGAGACCGAGGACGTCGTAGGGCTCGCGGGTCTGTATCTGCAGGTGCTCGGGAGCGAATGCGTTGACAATCTCCGCCGCCTCCTCCATCGACCCGCTCTTTATGATTCCGCCGTAGCCGGAGAACACATCCTCGAGAAAGCCGCGGCGCGGTTCGGGCGCCTCGGCGATAAGCTCGGGT